>NZ_JADBUB010000033.1:0-95301 GCF_020245865.1 Microcystis sp. M169S2 | reverse complement strand
TGAGGTAGTCAGTTACCTAATTTTCAGGGAAAAAGTACCTGAATTTTACCCCCGATCCCTCCAATGGTCGGCACTTTTTGAGGTCAAAAAAGTCTAAAAGCCTTATCCAACAAGGTTTTTAGATTTATTCAGCAAGCCCTACTTATGTTAAATCCCATCTTAGAGCCTCGTGGTGGCGAACATCAAACCATAAGAGCCTTTTTTGAGCCAAAAAACATCGCTGTGGTGGGATTTAATCGCCAAAATCCCCAACTTGATCGCACTCTTTTAAATAATCTCCATCATAATCCCGGTCAGCACCGCCTTTATCTAGTTAATCCTCACCCCGAAAACTGGCTCGATCTTCCCACCTATAGCAGTTTAGAGGATATCCAGACGGCGATCGATCTGGTAATTATCACCGCCCCTGCTCCCGAAATTCCCGCTATTATTGCCCAATCTGTCGAAAAAAAGGTTAAATGCGCCCTGATTCTCTCCACGGGTTTTCGGGAAACTGGACAGATGGGGGAAAATTTACTTAGGGAAATTAAAGCGATCGCTGGTCAAAAATTACGCATCATCGGTCCCCATAGCTCAGGAATCTGCAATATAAGCCAAAATCTTAACGCCACCTTTTCCCCCATCCTGCCGAAAACCGGTTCAATTGCCCTGATTAGTCAAAGTGGGGCGATCGCTGCTGCCGTGCTTGATTGGAGTTTAAGCGAAAATGTCGGTTTTAGTCACTTTATCTCCCTCGGAGTCCTTTTAGATGTGGATTGGGGCGAATTACTTTATTATTTAGGAGACGATCCCCAAACCAAAAGCATCGTTATCTACCTGGAATCCCTCAATAATGCCCGCTCTTTTCTGTCCTCAGCCAGAGAAGTTGCCCTAAATAAACCAATTATCGCCATTAGTCGCCACAGTACAGACTTTGACCCCACTTCTCTTTCCCATGCTGGCAAATTGACCAGCGATCAGCTAACTCTCTCCGCTGCCTTTGCTCGTTGTGGCATCGTTGAAGTACAAAGACTGGCCGATCTCTTGAATATCACGCAAGTTTTAGCGAAAATTCCCCGATTTCCCCGGGGAAAACGCTTGACAATCATCAGCAATGGTGTTGCTCCCGCTCTTTTAGCGGCCTCGGCTTTACTGGCGGAAGATGGACAACTGGCAACCCTTACCCCGGCAACGATCGGAAAACTAGCGCCTCTTGTTCCCACGGATATCGTCCCCCAAAATCCCATCGATCTGCGTCGCGGCAGCGATCCCGATAGCTACGCTCGCGCCCTAGAGATCGCTTTAGCGGATGCACATACCGATGCGGTGTTGATGATTCTCTCGCCTCGCTTTAACACTGATCTGCGAGAAATTGCCCTTAGAATCGCCTCAATCGCTCAAAATAGCAAAAAACCCATTTTAGCAAGTTTGATGGGAGGGGAGGGCATTGCAGAGGGAGTAGCGTTATTAAATCAGCAGGGTATCCCCACCTATCGCTATCCCGATTCGGCGGCCCGGGTGTTTAATTTGCTCTGGAAATATGAAGAGAATCTGCGCGGTCTTTATCAAACGCCAATTTTAACCAATTCCAGGGAAAATGGCTCGGATCGAGTTTTAGTGAGCCAGATTATCGAGCAAGCAGGGGATAGAACAATTCTCAGTGAGCCAGAGTCTTTAGAGCTACTGAAAGCTTATGGAATCCCTGTTATTGTCACTAAAGTCGCCGAAAGTGCCGCAGAAGCAGTTAATCTCGCTGAATCTCTCGGTTATCCCGTGGTGATGAAACTGTATTCGAGGACGATTATCCATAAAAGTGCGGTGGGTGGGGTACAATTGCCGCTTTTTTCATCTATGGCAGTGGTGCAAGCATATCAGGCGATCGAAGCTAATATTAGCGCACAAGTGGGTCGGGAGCATTTTCTCGGGGTGATTATTCAACCGATGTTAGAAATCGATCGAGGATATGAGTTAATTATCGGCTCTAATTACGATGATCAGTGCGGACCGGTGATAATTTTTGGTACTGGTGGCCGTTTAGTCGATATTTTTCAAGATTACGCCACCGCTCTACCTCCTTTAAATACTAATCTCGCTCGCCGACTTTTAGAAAAAACCAAGATTTATCGGGCTTTTAACGGGACAAATGGGCTTAAATCGCTTAATTTAGCGAATTTGGAGCAAATAATCGTTAGATTTAGTCACTTGGTTAGTGAACAACCTCGCATTAAAACTATCGATATTAATCCCTTTTTTGCCGATTCAGAGCAATTAATCGCCCTTTCCGCCTCTATCCTTCTTCATCCTCCAACTACTCCCCCAGAAAAGTTATCTCATCCGGCGATTCGTCCCTATCCCGAACATTATATAGGGCCTTGGAGGACGAAAAGAGGCTTAAAGGTGCTAATTCGTCCGATTTGGGCAGCGGATGAGCCTTTAGTGCGACAATTTCACCATTATCTCTCGGAAGAAACCATTTATTATCGTTATTTTCACCTTGTCAATCTCGATCGCCAAACCGCTTATGATCGTCTTACGCGCATTTGTTTTATCGACTACGATCGAGTAATGAGCTTAGTGGTAGAGATTAATAACGATCAGACGGAAGAACCAGAAATTATCGCTATAGGACGCTTAAATAAACTGCATGGCGTTAATGTGGCGGAATTTGACCTATTAGTTAGGGATGACTATCAAGGTCAAGGTATTGGTACAGAATTACTACAGCGTTTGGTCACTATTGGCAAAAAGGAAGGATTAGAGGGAATCGAAGGGGAAATTTTAAGGGATAATCGCGCTATGCAGATGATAGCCGCTAAAGTGGGGTTTTCTCTCTATAAAACTGCCGATTTTGTCAAAGCGGAACTTGAATTATGAAGTCTTTTTGACAGGTTGATCACTAATTTTATGGCTGAATTGTTTGGGCTAATCCTTGCTCTAAAGTAAAGGTAGGTTGCCAATCCAGGGTTTTTTGAATATGGCTAGAGTCAACAGTAAGAGAACCAAGCAAGCGATCGATACTATAGGTGTTAAAAGGGAGGTTTTTCCCTGTTATGGATTCTATGGTATCACCCAGATAACCTAAGAATCTAAGTAAGGTAGTGGGGACGGGCAGCAATCGACAGGGTTGTTGAATTTGTTGAGCAATGAGTCGAATTAATTGGGGAGTAGAAACAGCTTGGTTATCGCTAATTAAAAAAATTTGATTAGCGGCATTAGGATGATCTAAACAGGTAATAATGGCAGCAACTAAGTTACCCACAAAGACAAAACTACGACGATTTTTGATCGCACCAAAAGGTAAAGGTAGTCCCCGTTTAATTAGTTTCATCAAGCGCTCCATATTACCCGGATTACCAGGGCCGTAAACTAGAGTAGGACGAAGGATCGTCCAAGTCATGTTAGTATCTTTGGCAAGGTTAATTAAAGCTTGTTCTGCTTGCAATTTACTACGACCATAGGGACTATCAGGGTGACAGGGAGAGTTTTCTGTGAGTATCCTATCGCTTTGAGTTGTCATCGCACCGATAGAACTGATAAAAATAAAGTGTTTAACTCCTGCTTGAATTGATTGTTGAACTAAGTTAGCTGTACCCTGAGTATTAACCTTAATAAATTCCGCTTCTGGATTGGGAATAGTTTCGTTGATAATATGAGCGCGGGCCGCTAGATGGATTACTATATCAATTCCCTCAAGAGCCTCTTGCCAATTAGTTTTTTCATCGATATTGCCAACTTTGATAGTTTTAATTGGGATAGATAAGGACTGAGACAAATTATTTCGTACTGCCGCAGTAATCTGGAATTTCTGCTGAGATAAAATTGGCAAAAGATAGCTGCCGATAAAACCTGTTGCACCCGTGACTAAAATGTTTTTCATAAAATTATTTTACAATTATAATGTTAACCTAATTTACCAAAATTTCCAGCCATACTTACTAAAATAATAAAATGCTGATTGAATAGTCACCCAAGTCAATTTAAGAGATTTTTGCGAACCTCTAGCCCAGTAGTGATAAATATAGGTATTAGGATAAAATACAGACCTATATTCTTCTGCCATTCTCAAGGTTATATCCGCATCTTCTAGATACATAAAAATGTTTTCATCAAAGTATCCAATTTCTTCTAAATATTGACGACGAAACAGCATAAAACACCCAGACAAATAGGAAACGTCCATAATTTTATCATAACCAGTTTCCCTCATTTCATACCAGTCCATATATTTTTTAAACATCCCCCGACTAGCCAATTCTTTGGGTATAAATCTTCTCATAAACAGTGCCAAAAAAGTTGGGTTCTGTTTACACAGATATTGTATTTCACCGTAGGGATAAAGTATTTTAGGCTGAATTAATCCAATATCTAAATTATGTTCTAAGTAATCTATTAGTTCTAAAATTGTTTTCTTGTCAAAATATATATCGGGATTCATTACAAGATGGTAATCATACTTTTTAGCCCTAACAATAGCTAGGTTTTGAGCTTTGCTAAAACCAACGTTATTACCATTATTGAAGTAATAATCTATATCGTATTCCTGAAAATTATCGAATATTTTTTTGAATTCATCGGTGGGAGAATTATCTACTACTGATAAATTAATTTCTATGGGTGTGCCGAACAGAGATTTAATTGCTTGAATAACTATCTCTGGGTCATTTTTGTAAAGGACAAGGGAGGCACTAAGTTTCATAATTCTGAAGTAATAAAGTTAAACATTATGGATGATATATTTACTTCTTGTACCTGTGCCAAGGTTTAACAATCTCTTGAGGAAAAACCTTGGGAATCTTATTACAGATAGCTATGTCAGCTTGTAGCCACAAGTCTTGAAGTTTTTGTTCGGGTCTTCCTCGAAGAAAGGAACAGGGAACAGGGAAGAAAATCGGCGTACCTCATAATTCTGAATACCGCTATAGATAAGAACCTAAACAAAATTATACCATTACTATTAATTAAACAAAAAAAGCTCTAACTTTTGTCTAAAAAACAAGTGTAATTTCGGAAACAAAATTGACAAAACCGCCTTGAGAGAAGTATATTGAACATAAAAAATCATTGTTGATAAATCAATTTTTTGTTTTTTCCACAATCTCCAATAGTTATTTATTCCACTATATCTCATATGGAGTTTATTTCTACTCAAGCTGCCTGATGTTTCAAAAACAAGAGTGGCCTTGATATCAAGGTAATAAAGCTGACATCCATCTAGACACATTTCCATCCATAAAAAATGATCTTCAGCGTATTTTTTTGAGGTATCAAATCGATAGTCAATTTTACGTTTTAACATGATAGATGGAGTGACAAATGGATTAGTTAACAAAATTTGATTTGGGGTTACTAAACGAACTGTAAAAGCCGATATAATTTCACCATAATTTAGACGAGGAGAATTAGCTTGAACTAACTCATAGGCATGACCACATCCTAAGGCTTGAGGATTGACTAGCATCCAAGAATACTGAATCTCAATTTTTTCTGGATGCCAAGCATCATCAGCATCTAAAAAAGCAATAAAATCCTGAGATGCTAAATTCCAACCAGTATTACGTGCAATAGAAGGACCGGAGTTAGACTCTAAAGCAACAACCTTAATCCACTCTTTACCATACTGCTGCTGTAGTTCTTTCAACTTCTCCAATGTACCATCACCGCTGCCATCTTCAACCAGAATAACCTCGGCAGGACGGAGGGTTTGTCTGGCTACAGAATCCACTGCTCTCTCAATTGTATTTGAGCAACGATAGCAGGGAATAATTACACTAACCGATGCTTCCATGTCTCTTAGCCTCAATTAAATACCATAGTCCTAAATATTCTAAAGCTTTATGACCTGTAATTGTTAGGCAAGAGCGTAGGAAAATAATGATAGCAAGTAACTTGGGCAGGTAACGCATACGAACCATTAATTCTTCTTTTGCAGTCATATAATAGTTATTTGAAATTCCAGGATTCATCATAATAGCAATCGTTTTATTGATATAAATGAATTCTACAGACTGAGCAAAACAACGACAGAAAAACTCGTAATCACTAGCTATTTTAAATGAAGTTTCAAAAGCTCCGTATTTCTTATATGTTTCAAGAGAAACAAAAGTAGATGGATGAGGTAAAGTTTTATAGGGCAATGGTCCTAGATTACCCGACCGAATATACCAATTATAATTATCTCTAAACAAACATTGGCAATCCCCTGTAAAGAGTGCCGCAGATGTTTTTTTAAGGTATGCTTCGACTACCTCAACAATAGCTTCTAAAGTATAATTATCACCAGCATGAATTATGCCTACAAGTCTTCCCATACATAAAGTTATTCCTTTATTAATTGCATGGTATAAACCACCATCAGGTTCACTTACCCAATAATCAATTTGGTTTTCATACTTACGAATAATATCAACTGTCCCATCCGTAGAACCACCATCTATAACAATATACTCAACATTATCGTATGTCTGATTAATCACACTCTGAATCGTCTGCTCTAGGTGCTTCTCGCCGTTGAAAACTACAGTAATGATAGTAACCAAAGGAAGCGGTGAATTGTCAGACAAACCACTAGCTTCATCGTAAGACTGTTTGAAGTATCCCTGGCTTCTCAACCCCCCTTCTCCCTTGCGTTCTAGATTTGGTGGGGATAATATTGGATATTGTAGGGGATCAGAAGTGAGCTTGCGAGTCGTGGAAAATTTATGATTAAGATTAATTATTTTCATGGTTTTTTTAAGGCGAGTAATCTTCAAGCAATCATCCAGAAAGAACCTGGTAATCGAGCTTCATGATAAGCATTGATATTATCAAGAAACACAGAATTCTTATAATAAGATAGCATAGATAAGGATGCCAAAACTTCAAACTTTTTGTTAAATTGTAGAAAGGTCTCTAAAAAGTATTGCTCGTTCCAGTATCGTGATTCTTTGAGATTCCATTCGCTGGGATAATCATAGGGAAAAAATATATCGTGAATATGAACTAAGACTCCTGTTTTTAAACGGGGATAAACTTGAAGAAATTCAAACTCCACATCACTACCAGACTTAAACACATGACTAGAATCAACGAACAGAATATCATTGGTTTGCAGGGATTCAAAAACAGACAAATCTACGGCTTCTACTTTCTGGGTAAGCAAACTAAATTCTAGAAAATCTTTACTAACATTAGCAAAGTCTTTTAAAAAATCTTGAGGATAAGGCTCGATCGAGATCAGTTGTGATTTTTGGGAATTTTCTATAAAATTCATTTTTAAAGCTGCGGCGATAATTTTAGTGCTACCACCCGACCCAATTTCAATTACCTGAGAGGGTTTCCTTTCTCTGACCATAGCATAGAGTACTTCTGCATCGCCACTAATGAGAGCAGAACTATCTTCGGAATAACCAAATGCTGAAAAAATTTCTTTATTGTTAAATTCCAAACCATATTTTTCTAGTAAATACCTAACCAGTTCAGTTTGCTTATCTAGATGCCATTCAATTGAGCTAAGAGGCCTTTCTTTGCCCGCGTAGGTCATAATTTCCTGACGGTTGGGTATCGGCTGATAAAAATGGTCAGTAATTAGGGTGTAGCCAATATTTCTTAAGAGGGGATTGAATATTTTTCTGGCTAGGGCAAATTTAATATTTTTTCTACCCTGCTCGGTTTGCATACGGTTAAGTAATTTTTTCAACATTGTCAACCTTTACACTACTAATATTTACTGTCATGTTTTGTCGTTAAAGCCAACTAGGAACTGGCATTCTTGATCAAACTATTACTAGCTGGTTGTTTCCTATTAAATCTTGACAAAGTACTGCTGCGGCAGCCTGTCACCCATAATGGGCAATTCAATTAACCAACCAGTTCAAGACCAGATTCAATGGGTATATTGGGTACATCTTACCCGATGATCAACTTCTTGTAAAGAAAATTTTTAATCAGCTAATACCAGAAAGCGAACCAGCGAATTTCTGTTATACTGCTTTCCAATTCTGGGCTTGAGCTGCCTTCAATTTTTAGTACAGCAAAGGACTCTTTTCTCTACAAGACTGTTGTAGTTGCTGAAACTCGGCTTCACCCTTTTTCAGATAGGCATCGACAAGCTCTCGATTGACCAGATAGAAGGCGATCGCGCCATAAACCTGTTCGAGGGAAAGGAGTGGGAAATTTTGGGCAATGCTTTCGGGCGATTCTCCGTTCAAGAAAGAATAGACAACTGAATCAAGAGATATACGAGTTCCTTCGAGCCAATATTCTTCGTCTTGTTGCTCGATGTACTGTTTTGTTAGGATGGGGGCTAATTTCATAGGAGCAATGTTGCT
The DNA here is from genome assembly GCF_020245865.1 of Microcystis sp. M169S2. Classification (NCBI taxonomy): domain Bacteria; kingdom Bacillati; phylum Cyanobacteriota; class Cyanophyceae; order Chroococcales; family Microcystaceae; genus Microcystis; species Microcystis sp. M169S2. The sequence continues at coordinate 87,016 of NZ_JADBUB010000033.1, read as the reverse complement.
GTTTAGCTAAAAGGATAAGAAATCCCATTACCAAGTAGGAATACCATTGCTAGGACTGGGGCATAGATTTTTGGAGATGTCTCTCTCGTTGTGTACGCATTGTGTACATAGGGTAGCACGGGTAGCAGGGTAGCACTATTTGAGAAAGGATATCAACAAATAACTTTGCTCATGTTTTACCAGATTAAATTTTTAATCTGGTTTAAAGAAAATACCATCCATCTGCAACATCCTCCCAGTTTTTTCAGCAGTAAACCCTGGTTCAATACCGTACAGTTCGTAACCTAATTTTTCTAGGATATTAATCATTTCTTTAAACAGGACTTGACCTTCGTAGAGAGGGACTAAAGATAATTCAAGCTTAATGCCTTTGATTGATGGCAAAATTGCTGTTGCGCCTTCTAGCACTTGCTTTTCTAAACCTTGCACATCTATTTTGAGAAAAATGGATTTAGTTTCGCTTTTGATATAGTCCTTGGCAAGGGTATCTAGCCTGCTCAATTTTACTGTTTCTGAACCACAGTAAGCTGATTCAGGGGCAGATTCTAAGTGAGCATCCAGCATTGGCAAAGCTGAACTACTATAACTATTACCAGCAATATTGATGATAATTTCACCTTCTTGGTTGCCGATGGCAGCTTGGGGAGCAATTTCCCACAGAGGGTCTTTTTCACTGACAGCTTTTAATTGAGAGTAAGCACTTGACAGCGGTTCAAAGGAAACTATCCTTCCCGAATAGCCTAACTCTCGCAGTAATTTGGCATATTGCCCAATATTAGCGCCAACATCGAATACTAAGTCAATATTGTGATAGGCTAACAACCGCTGCATTTTCGCCGCTTCAGATGTTTGGATATTGTATCTTTTTAGATCAATTCCTAAACTTCTGGAGAGTTTCTTGACTATTTTTTTGAGCATGGCTAAAATCTCCTTACCTAGAACATTCTAAAGTTTTATGGTTTTTAATCAACTCAAGAGTCTCATACAGTTGATTAAAAACTGCAATTTTTGTTGAATATTTGTCGATTTGCTTTACTGTAGATTTCCCCCTGCCAGTTAATAGCAAAACAGGTTGACAACCTGCTTTTATGGCACATTCTAAATCACTTGGTGCATCACCAATAAAAAAAGATTGGGCAATATCAATATCATATTTTCTCGATGCTTCTAGTAACAAGTAAGGTGAAGGCTTCCGACATTGGCAGTTTTCTGAAGGATGGTGAGGACAAAGTAAAAGATCGTGGAAAAATACACCAAATTTTTGATATTCATGAAAAACTCGCCTATGGACAGCTTCTACGTCTTCAAGACTAAAATAGCCCCGCCCGACACCAGATTGGTTGGTATATAAAATCAGTAAGTAACCTGCATCTTGCCATTGCTTCAAGGTTGAACCGGCACTTTGGGGAATCTTTACTTGTTCTGGCTGACTTAGATAGGGAATGTAATCAATGATAACTCCATCTCGATCCAAAAATAAGGCTTTATTCATGGTTTTAATGCCAGTTGGGGATAATTTTTGGGAATTTATTGATGATTTGTGTAGTCGATCTATCTTTCACTAAAGGTATCAGTGCTACTTGCCCTTGATATGAGCGTACAAAATCAGCACCAACCACTTCTTCTTCCTGATAGTCAGCACCTTTAACTAAAATATCAGGCTTAATAGCTTCAATTAACTTTATCGGAGTATCTTGATCGAATAAAACGACAGCACTAACTGAGCTAAGTGCTACCAGAACTCTGGCTCGATCGGCTTCGGAAACCAGGGGACGTTCTGCTCCTTTTAATCTTTTCACAGATTGATCCGTATTCAGTCCAACAATTAATACATCCCCCATAGCTCTAGCTTTTTCTAGATATACTACATGACCTATATGTAGTATATCAAAGCAGCCGTTGGTGAAAATAATTTTCTTTCCTTGAACTCGCCAAGCAGCTATTTGGCGCATTAAATCTGACAGTTGCAGAATTTTACCGTTTGAGGCACTAATTCCTTCCTGCTCAATAACTTGCAGCAATTCTTCAGCGTGTACAGGAGCAGTTCCCACTTTCTGAACGGCAATGCCAGCACCTAGATTAGCTAATTCTACTGCTTCAGTCCAAGATAAGCCAGCAGATAAACCGGCTCCTAATATAGCTATTACACTGTCCCCTGCACCAGATACATCGAATACTTCTCGTGCTTGAGTGGGAAAGTGATAGCTTTTACCATTCCAAAATAAAGTCATGCCGCGCTCACTACGAGTAATTAGTACAGCTTCCAGCGCATACTTTTGTTGAAATTCTTGGGCGGCAAATTCAAAATCTTCATCGCTGATTAAAGAGTGCTTGATTGCCAACTCAGATTCAGGACGATTTGGTGTGATGGCAGCCGCACCTGTATAAGCTGTATAGTCAGTACGCTTGGGATCAACTAATACTCTAACCCCTTTTTGTCTAGCTGTTGGCAAGAAAACCTTCAAGAAGTGGTTAGTTAAAACTCCCTTGCCATAATCTGATAGGATGACAAGATTTACATCATCAAGTTTGTTGATGCTACGTTCTAGTAAATTCTGCTCCATATCTGAGTCAATTGCTCCTGTATTCTCATCATCTAGGCGGAGCATTTGCTGGGAGTGACTAATGATTCTTGTTTTAACTGTAGTTGGACGGTTTGGATCGGTGACTATTCCATCTGTAATTATATTTAGATTTAGCATTTCACGAGTTAGAATTTCTGCTTCAATATCAGCGCCAACTATACCAAGTAGATGAACTTGACAGCCAAGAGCAGCTAAGTTACAAGCGACGTTACCCGCTCCTCCAAGTGATACTGTTTTTTTATTAACCCTAACCACTGGAACGGGTGCTTCGGGAGATATACGAGAAACGCTACCCCAGATATATCGATCTAGCATTAAATCACCAATTACGGCAATTTTGATATTGATAAATTTTTCTCTGATTAACTGCTGGGTTGTAGATTGATTAAGAAATATAAGCATTTTTTACTATTGTTAAATGAGCGATATGTGATTGAATAAGCTTAGATTTACAACTATACTTCAATCCATTTTTTATCTTTCACCCCAGGCAAACGATGTTTCATGCCAAACTGAGCCCGCGGATGTCCAAAGCAGGTAGCAGGTTCTATTTCAGGTAACCAACTACAGGCAATATCTTCTCGGATGAAGAAGGCATTTGTAGCGATAGCATTCGTTCCCGCCAGGCGATAGCCTTTTTCTTTACCTAACTTAACAAAGGCTAGTAGAGAAGCACCGACATAATCAGAACCATATTGGGTAAACTCTGCCTTGAAATCATCTGCATAGGGAACAGTGACAGAAACATCAGGTCCCCAGAGATGATTAAATTCAAGAACTACCACTCTCGGAGAAATGCAAGAAATTTCTTTCCATAGCCAATAATCAATCCCATCAATATCTAAAGAGAGAAGGTCTATTTCTCCATTGAAACCATTTTCAGCAATAGTTTGATTAACATTTTTGGCTGTAATCCATTGACAAGTAATTGAAGGCGGCCAATACTTTGTATCTGGGTGTTTGGAGTATAATCTTTTAGCATTTTCTACATTTTCTTGCCGACCATCACATAGTAAACCAATCCATCTATGGTTAATAATTAGATTTGCTGTATTGCATTCAATTCCATCACCCGCACAAATTTCAACGCACTTCTTATTTGTCGTTCCAATAAGTGAAAATATATAAAGGAGAATACCATCTTCCTCATTCTGAGAATGTACTCTAAACCCAACCTCGCTAAATGCTAACGGAGCAGCACCATTCTGATACAATTGTCTATAATGTAAGCTTAATCCTAGCTGTTCTATAGACTTTGAATTTGTTGAATTTATTAAGTGTTCTGAACACCATAATGATTTAGCAATGTTGTAACCTAGACCTTTAATAAAAAATTTTTTTATCATCTCTTTTTTCTCCTTTTTCATCCTATTTTATAGCATAGGTTACGAAATTAGTGCCAGCTCTTTTGCTTTTAATTGAACGGAATCCTATTTTTTCTAACTCTTGTTTCATAGACTGCATTGAATAACCATACTTATGACAAAAGAATTGTGGAAATTTCTTTCTTGATTCGTTCATTGCGATGTCATTTCCTTGTGGTAAATCTTGACCTCCATAAAGCATAACTATTTTTTTTTCAATGGGTGACCTCCAAAACCTCCAACTTTTTATTATGTACTCAATGTCAGGTACTCGTATTTCAACTATTCCATCAGTTTTTAGAAGAGTAAAAAATTCTGTCAGCAAGCGAACTGCCTCCCAATGAAAGTGATGTTCAATTATGTCATTTGCAAGAATATATTCAATTGTTCCTGGATTAAAATATGTCAACAAACTTTCGGCACTGATATCTATGACTTGATCGATTTTAGGTAGATTTTTGCTCCCGTCAATATTTACAAAGCCTTCTCTGTAGTCTGTTCCACAACCAATGTTAAGTTTCATTAAACTATTCTCCTTTCATTGAATTATCAAGTACATTCATCAATTCATCAATCTCTCTTGTTACTGTTGAAACAGAAATATCTTTAACACACAATGGGGTATCAAATTTACATTTCCAATCACAGTAAAAACAATCTAGTTCTTCTGTAGCAGCTCTAAATAGCTTGGGATCGCCATAAGGAAAGAACCGCTTATAATGTCCTCCTCCAATTACACAGACTGTAGGTGTATTAACTGCAACAGCCAGATGAGCCGGGCTGCTATCCATAGTAACACAAAGTTTAGCACTAGAGATCAAAGCACTCAGTTGAGCTAAATCGGTAGAACCACAGAGACAAGCCACTTTTGCTCCTTTGAGGTTTTTCTGTATTTCTACTGAAATGATTTTATCGGCTTGAGTTCCACAGATAAGAGCAGGTATCCTATATTTATTCCATATATAATCGATTACAGATGCAATTTTTCGAGCAGGCCATATTCTGTACTTGGCCGATGCTCCTGGACAAAATATAGTGAAAGGAGGTTCAATTCCGTGAGAAGTAGCTAATTTCATAGATTCATCAACTATGGTTTCTGAAATTTTCCATCTAGGTATGCCATCAACTGACTTATCTATACCTAACTCCTTGACAAAACTAACGTTTCTTTCTACTTCCGAAGGCCAGCCAGATTTTACCGAGATTAACCTTGTATAATTGCTATTATTTTTTTGTTTTCTTTGCTCAGTTATATCCAGACAATTTCCATCTATTCCGATCTTTTCATTGGCATTAGTAATGAAAACCAACTGATCTCCATCAGATGTTCGCGAATATACTGGATACAATACTGTATCATAAAAGAAGTTCTGTAGAAATTTTTGAAACTTAAAGCGATAGATTAGGTTTCTACGAAATATCAGTCTATTTATAGAAATGAATGAATCAAAAACTGGCTCAAAGCTAATAACGCCTAGACGTATAAATTCAGCAAGACTTTTGTATTCTTGAGAGCCTAAAAGTGTTATTTCCCATTCTTGATTGGGATAAAGTTCACGTATTGACGGTAAAATTCCTGTAAATATGATGAAATCACCAATAGCATCTGGCCTAATTATTAAAAGCTGTTTTTTTTGAGCAACTCTAGCAATTTTTGAACCTGAGATTGAATAGGTTAGTGATACTAATAAATCAATTAAGTCTCGAGCAAAATTAGCGAGCTTAGAATGTAGAGGTAAATCAGAATAATTGAGTGTCATATAAAAGCCTAATTAGTCAGGTCAGTTTTTGAACTATAATAATTGATTCAAAGCCATACAGACTCCAAATATAGCTATTGACTTTGATTGGCTTTTGAAAAAATTTACTTTTTATATACTCCTTTATAATTGAAAAAAATCCAACAAAGGCATAAGCTAAGGGTTGATACCTATCTTTTAGGTATATAGGTTTACAACCATTTTTAACTAGAATATTTAATATTTCTCTGAGTGAAGGTATCCATTTATGAGTATTATCATCATAAAAATTTAAAGTTCCTTCTGCACTGGGAAAATAGATTGTATCTTCGGCGGGAAATGCCAGATAAAATATTCCACCAGCTTTAATTTTACTAGCTAAAGCAACTAAAATTTCTCGAGGATTTTCAAGGTGTTCAATCACATGACTCATGATAATAAAATCATAATAATTATCTTTTAACGCATCTTGTACTTGGGATAGAAAATCTTTGGGATGACAATTTAATATCAATAATTCATCGGCTATTTTCCTGTCATTATCATCAAGATTGTACTCTGCTATATCTAATCCTGTATAAATTATATTGGGATATAATGACTTGTACCTTGTCGGAGAATGATTACCACATCCGAGATCAAGTAAGTTGATATCTGGTTTTTTTGTATAACTATTTTGCAAATATTTATGAAGTGGGTGAGTTCCAAATATAAAACTTTTGAGCATTTTTATCGCTCGATGCTGCTTAATTTTCTGCTTATAAATTTTTACCACGTTGCTAATATTCATAGTACTAGATTTATTATATTAATCCCTAAGGTGTAAAGGTAGAATCAACTACTTGACATAATATATGTCCGATTAGAATATGTGCCTCTTGAATTCGGGCTGTATTATTAGAAGGAACTATCAAAGATAAGTTTACAACATTTTTTATTTCTCCGCAACCTTTACCTAGTAGAGCCTCTGTTTGACAACCGAGAGATGCAGCCGCCGTCAACGCTTGTAGTACATTTTTGCTACTGCCAGATGTAGAGATACCAATAACTAGATCCTCAGCATTAACTAATGCCTCAACTTGGCAACTAAATATATTGTCATAACCATAATCATTTCCAATCGAAGTTAAAATTGAGGTATCTGTTGTTAAGCCAATCGCTGGAAGTCCACGACGTTCTGTGGTGAATCGTCCTACTATTTCCGCTGCTATATGTTGTGCATCAGCAGCACTACCCCCATTCCCCATTAACAAAATTTTGTTTCCTGTTTTTAGAGTTTTGACTACAAGAGTGGCTAGTTGTTGAATCTCTGCTAAGTAATTAGCTAGAGAGTTAATAACCAAAGTATGCTCTTCCACACTCTATTGTATCTGTTTTTGTAAGAGGAAGAAGCTGTCTGGATATTCTTGTATGTCTAGATTACTTTCCATAGTATGCTTAAAGCAAGTTTTATAATTTAATTAAAGCTGATTGGTAATCTTGATAAGCTTTTGTTTTAATCTGTGAGAATCGTTCCTCAAAACTATCTGCCCCATTCTTGAGATATTGATACTCAGAAATTAAACGAGTCACATCGACATCATTAACAAAAGCATTACGTAAACCAATTTCTTCGGTCATACGAACTCTAGAATCTGTTCCCACAGTAAAAGATGGACGACCAAAACTTGCCAGAATAAAAGCTCCATGAACTCGATTCATAATACCAAATTTCGCTCGAGCATAAAATTTTATATAGTCAATATGATTGTTAGACAGAAAAATATTTGCATCAGGATCGATTTTACGAGCCTCTATAGCCTCAGCCATGTTATGGCAAACAAAAATACACTGTTCTTGATTCTTGATTTGATTATAGAATTCTAGAAAATTTACCTCCCATTTACGAATATCAATATCTTGATTAAATCCGTAATGAGATGACCCTTTCATGTAGTTTAATGCCACAAAACTAGGCTCTTCAGGCTCAATACCTAAATTGTCTCTAGCAAAAATTGCCGAACAGGGAATAATAGGAGCATTGAGTCCAAGACTATTCAATATTTTTCCTGCCAAACTATCACGAACTGTAGTAATTTGTGTTATTTCGTGTAATTTTTTAACGTAATCTACATCTTTCTGAGAACAAAGAAATTCAGTACCATCACTGTGATATGTTTGGCAAGAACCTGCTGCTAAATTAATAAATGGAACTCGTTCTTGGATAAGTTTATAACGACGGCAAATGAGCGGATCAAACCAATCACTATTAGCGCAATTAGGTCCACCTTTATGAGACCAGTAAACAGGTGCTCCACTTTGCACCAGTAAATCAGCTTCTAGAAGTCTGTCTTTTGTCAATTTTAATGGTAGCAGTCGATCAACAGGTTTGGAAAAGCGTAAATTCCGAAACCACTCAAAACCATATCTAGATGTGATGGGGGAGTGTTTATGTACATTTTGAATAGAGAGGTTCTCTCCCGGAAACCTTTGTTTGAGAAGATAAATTATTCCTTCTCTAATAAAGTCATCTCCTACATTATGATTGATTGTGGTAATTATTGTGACTTTCATAAATCTATTAAATTTGTCTAAAATTAATTAAAATACAATGATATTACACAACTTTTGCGCTGAGGGACTTAAGCAAACTCACAAACTTACGGACATTAGATTTCAAGCTTGATCTTTTAAGAGTGTGTGCGAAGTAAATCTCGTCCGCTTTACGATCCCTATAGATGCCCAAAGGATGCTTCAGAGGAAACTCTATTGCTGAAGTTGACATATTGGCTTCTTTAGTATTGGGGTTAAACGTATGGGTAGCATCTTCTCTAAAACCTATATTTGAAATTAAATTTACATTGGGGGTTATAGAAAGACCGGAGTTAATAAACTTTGCAAAACTCCATTGATAATCCCAGGTATCTATTTCACCAGCAACAATTTTATCATATAAGTTGATTCTGATCAATATCTCTTCTTTATTTTCACAAAAATCATAATATATCTGTTTGTTCTTGACTTCCTTCCATAAACTCATATCAACATCATAATATTTCCACGCCCTTTGCCAAGAAGCCCAGCCCCATGTCGGACCATATTTTGAAAAGTAATAACTTTCACCGATTTTTCTCTTACCATTCAGAAAATTAGAGCCACAAATTTGCATGATTCTTGAATCGTTTCTATAGAGTTTTAGTAATTCCTGACAAAATCGGAAAAAAGTAGAATGAGGCAAGCAGTCATCTTCAAGAATAATCGCCTCTTCAACTATCTCAAAAACCCAATCTAGACCACTCGATACCCGACTTTTACAACCTAAATTAACATCAGAATAGTTAGTCAACACCTCACAATCCCAATCAATTCCGTCAATAATCGCACGAGCCGCGTTACACTTTTCAATATCATCAGCTCTATCTGGACGCGGACCATCGGCAACCACTAATAACTTAGGTGGTTTCGCCTGACGAATGGCTTCAAACACCCTCGCCGTCGTGTCTGGTCGATTAAAAATCAGGAAGGCCACAGGAGTGGTTAGTTGGAAGTCAGTCATACACGGATTTACTTTTAACTCGCAGCATCATAACCCAGCCTGACCAAATTGTCAACTCTAGGCTAGTGGAACCAGCAATTCTCAGTTTTAGACACAGCAAGCCTTTTTGGGATTTAAAGAACATTTTAAAGGGGGATTTTTGGGGCAACTTTGGGTGTACTATCACGTCAAAAGCCTGAAGACTCGTGAAATGAAATTCGCCATCCCATTGAATTTTACCCCGTATGATGCGAACTAACTCCCAAAAGCCTTGCTACAGGGCAAATTTAGAATTGCTGTAGTGGGACTACCAAAATCCGCCTAGACGAAGTCAGAGACTTTCGGGATTAATCCCCAATTCCCTGAGTTTAGCCGCCAATCGTTCGGCTTTTTCTTCGGCTGCCTCAGCTTTCTGTTGTGCTTCCTCAGCCAACTCTCGCGGGGTTGGTAACAAGATTCCATCTAAAGTCGCCCAGCGAATCCAGACGGTTGTTACCCCTCTATATTCTCCCTGCCAACGAACTAAAGCTAATTCCAAACGACCACTGATTAGCCATCCTTTCTCGTTGGGTTGCTGCAGTTCATATAGGCCATCAACTAAGACAAATTCGGCGAAATCTTCAGGATTAAAAGGATCGTACCAGAAATATTCAGGCACTCGTAACTTATCTTGATAAATCTTTTTTTTCTCGGTTTTGTCTATTTGGGCGGTACTTTCTGAAAGTAGTTCAATCACTACATCGGGGGCTTTTCCCTCCTCCCAAGTAACCCAACTTTTTCGCTCCCCTTTTGGTACGTCTAAGACGGCAAAAAAATCAGGTCCTTTGAAGTCTTGATTTTTCAGTTGTGCTGTACTGAAATAGACGAACATATTGCCACTGGCATAACCATCTTCTCGTTGGTCTAGCCAAGGTGATATAGTGTCTATTAACAGATCCATCTGCCATTTATGCCTTTGAGTTTCCATGGGTACTCCATCATCGCAGGGAAGTTCATCTTGCGTGGGTAATGCAGTTAACTGCATCGGTTGACTAAGCGTCAGAGTTTCCATATTTCTGTCCTATATTTTGGGTTTAGTTATTTAGATTTCCTAGATTTTTTGCCCTCTTTCATGCAAATGTTACTTTAATTGACTGGCTATAGCAATTCTAAATGAGTCGTGAACAGGCAGGGGGCTTAAGCCCCTTGTTCAGCTACCTGTTGTCAAGGGTTTAGGGATTACTATATGTTACATCACAATTCTAGGCTAAGACTCATTTAAGTAGAAATCATCATCCAAGAGCTGCTCAATTGAAAAAGGACAGGTGATTGGATACTCATTTTCTAATGGTATGCGAACGCCAAATTTAGCTTTTTTTCCATCTCTAATTGCCAGCTGGCGAGCGTCTGGATAGACTGAGGAAACTGCTGTTGACAGATAGGGATTGAGAGATGGAGTATCTCGTAAGCTTTTTTGAACTCGCTGCCGGTGTTCGTTGATTGAATCATACCAACTGCCTGTCATAATCTCAGGCGCATCGCCTTGTATCTTGAGCTTGAGTAAATGAGCCAACAAAACCATTAAGTTACTTTCTAAGGCTCTTTTTTCTGACTTGCCCAAGTCTTGTAATTCCTCAATTAAGTGTTCAACGTCTAGTCGTTCAAATTGACGATCTTTTAATTGTTGGATTGTCTGCTCAATCCACAAATCAAAATCAGAATCATATAAAATAGTGGACATTTCTCGCAGTTTTATTAATGATATAACTTCGACAAGCCTAATATTAACAAATATTGTGCGTTTTGTCAATTGGCGATCACCTGATAATTTCCTTGTACTATTTATCTTCCTTAACCTTTCTTTTATTAACTGACTTCTACATCTCTTGCAGAACTATAAACTTCTATTCCTAAATTTTTAGCTATTTCCTGCGCCTTGAAATCTACCGTCAGTGAAATAACTATCTTGCAGTTGGATTCTTGTTGGTGTCGCTGCTGATAAAATTGTACTTTTACTTATAGAGGATTGGATTTCGCCAATTATCAACAGTCCATTTTTGATTAACAAATCCAATTCTATTTGGTCTGGTCTGCCAAAGACTTCGCCTTCGTCATCATATTCAGTAATATTAATCACCTGCACTCCGAAAGACTCTTCTAAAATTGCTTTCAGAGCATCGCGGAAAGATTCCTCCGAGTGCAGTCCCCCTATCGATGCCAAAGCACCAACACTACTGTGGTAATCGTCCCGCATTTCCCTATCTTGGAGAATTTCGGCCATTTCTTGGCGGATAATCGCCTTAATTTCTTCTTGTGTCATGATTTTTAGATCGCAGGCCACCTCTTTAATTCTATTATATCGAAGGCGATTGCGGCTCTCAGTGCCAGATATAGATGCCAAGTTTATCAAACATATCTTCTGCACTTTGACAACTTACCATCTCTTCTTCTCGGTCGGTCTTTTTAAAGGTTTCCTCGGTTGTTTTGTTGGGAATGTTAACAGAAAAAGGTAGCCCCTTATTCAAGGCAACCTGTTGATAAAGTAAGGTGATTGACGCGGCGTTTATCGATCCTAATTGTTGAAAAATTTCTTCAAAAATTTCCTTTAATTAAGACTCAAGATTAGCTGTTATTGACATTTTATTTGTCAGAGTAAATTGCAAGAAAAATCGCTTCTCAGTTAATTGTGGCTCCTATACAATTTTTCAGCTTCAGTACAGGACAAAAAGCTTAAAGATTGCTTTGTGTCTATTTATTAATTACTCAAAGAAAATGCCAAGACCATGCTTTCTAATATGTGAGTAAGCACCAAAAGCAAACCCCAATCCGAAGAAATTTAGGGTATCGTAACCTCCAGAAGTTAATAGCCATATTGACCATCCAAGCACACCTGGTAGAACAGTTAGCAAAGCCGTGCGTTCCTTGGGATCAAAAGCATAGGGGTTAAGTAATGCCTTACAATATAAATAGGGTATCTTAATATAGAAAAAGAAGATAACGACAAGGAATAAAGGTAATCCACCCTTGAGAAGAAAAGTCAGCGGCCCTATATGAAGCCAATTTATTTCCAAATCTACATTCCAACCTCTGCGTATAGGATTAATAAAAGTAGCACCTAGACCTTTACCGGCTAAAAAATCTAGATCTTGTAGATTTCCAATTACAAAATAAGCCTCTTCAATTCGGGCGTTATCCGAACCGCTAGATTCGTCAGTAAAAGCTCTCTCATATAGTAAATTTCCCTCGAATAGTTGTACCAGATCAAAATCGAAAACTATAGCAATAATAGCAATAAACATAAAAATGGTAAAAGATATTAAGATAAACTTTAGCCACCTTAATGACATAGATGGTTGAGGGTTAAGAACCATAGTTCTGCTACATACTTTGTAAAATAATAAGCCAAAGCCAGAACAAATGAAGACAACTAGTACGCCTAGAAAAGCCCCTCTAGTTGCACCTATAAATCCAGAAAAGTAGAATTGTAAAAATACTAATCCTAATAGTGGAATTACCAAAAACCATCCCACCCTGCATAAAATCACTAGAGAAATACCAGTGGCTATCAAGCTTGCCGTTATAATTACCATATGCCCACCTGCTACTCTTGTATCTATTCCTATAGCCGAGTTTGTACTTATCACTCCTTTCGCTAACATAACTTTAAGAGTTGTCTGAAAAGTTTGGTAGATTATGTAAGTTAAAAAAAACACATAAGCAGTAAGTTGAAACTTTGGAAAATAGGATTTGGAGAGAAGGAAAAACATAGCCATTCCGAACCATGGATAGATAAGAACAAGCCATTCTTTGTACATCCAGTCAATTTCATTACCAGAGATCCAGCCGATCAAACTATACAACAATAAAGCAGAGCCATATAATATTCCTATTTTTCCCAAAAGCAACTTTCTAAACTCTTTTTCAATCAAAAATGCCGATGCTAAGGAAATTAAAAATCCCCACATCGTTGGGGAAATAATAAATCTAATGGTAGCCTCAACTTTCCCAAACCAAATATACTCAAAAAAATTAAAATAAACTAGAGGCAAACTGATATAGAAAATCAAAGTAGCGATGAGTTTATTAACTAATTTATTTTCTCTACTGTTCATTTTAGTTGATATCCTATGTAATGGAAGTCATAAATTGAATTTTACACAAACTCTAAAATTTTCTGAAAAGCATATCTCAATTGCTCGATTGAATGCAGGCGTCTATACCCTTCAAAATCTGGCTGGATAGAAAGATTGCCGGTGGAGAGTTCCTCATGCAATCTTTCTAAGATGCTAACACACTGAGACACACTTCCTCCTTCAATCCCATAGCCAAGATTAAACTTCTGAACCCGTTCGCCCATACAGTAGTTTTTGCTGGCGATTACAGGTTTCTCGAAGATTGCTGCTTTAATCAATACGTTGACGCTGGGAAAGAAATTTTCATAGGCAGCATAAAGGACATCGCATACCTGAATAATGGCATTGAATTGTGCCTCAGTAGGAATCCGAGTTAAATGGAAGAAACAGTTGTCTGGGTTTACTTTGACAATCTCCTCAATTTTCGCCAGTTCTACGGCTGTAAATGCTGGTTCAGCCAGCCTACCTGCAAAGACAAAAAACCAGCGATTGCTCACTTGTTGAGAAACTTCCAGAAGTGTAAGTGTTCCTTTCCGCTTATCTAGAGATCCCAACAAACCAATGATCTTCCTGCCAGCAGCTTTAGCACGAATTTTTTGGGTAGTCTCAAAGCTCATATCGGGTGGCGATTCATCGGTAAAATCAGGAAAAATGACCACAGGTTTATTAAGCTTCTGCTGTAACTTGTCAGCAATACCTTCGTCTAGCACGGCAACTACTGGACAGTGGGAAGATTTTAGCACTGATAAGGGATTTAAGATGCCGTGGCGCATCCACTCAAGTTTTGGTGGTATCCGTAGGTAGCCAGGTTGAAAATAAAGCCCTGACCAAGGATAGGGAAAGATGGTGTCGGTGATAGCGGGAATTAATCCTAAGTATGTATCAAGCCAGGCGAAAAAGGTGATATCGGGGGTTTTGCCTAGCTTTGAGGAAATTTCTTGGATACTCTGAGCGACTCGTTGCCAGCGGGCTACAGCCATTGCTCTCGCCTGCAACCGGCGACCAGAAAACTGACTTGGCGAGGGTTCATGCAACTCAAAGGAGTGAAAGTTACTTGCCAACTCTGGACAGTGGCTGGCAATCCACAGGTTCATCTCTTCCGGTTCGGGACACAGAGAGATTACTTCATTTCCCAGGTCTAGTAGCGTCTTGGCGAAAAACTTCAGGTAGGTAGGGTGGTGGCCACCCCACAAGGTATCAACTAGGGCGATGGTTTTCAAAGCTTTTAACTCTGGTTCTTAGATTTCTGTGATACGGCCACGAACATATGATTGCCTATACTAACCTTACTTATGTCATTTTCAAGCAATGGCTCAAGCCGGCCGTAGGAACCCAGTTTAAACCAATTATAGCCACAATCCCTAAGCATTAAGATAATGTCTGAAGGGTGATAACCAAAGGCTTTTGACATTTCATCGGTAATTTCTATTAAAAGTCGAGAGATTTTTTGGGATTGAAACATTTCCAGCATTCCCTTGAGTACAAGGTATTCTCCGCCTTCAACATCAAGTTTCATTAAATCTATATGCTGTACATTATTCTTTTGTAACCAGGTAGAACCCCGAAAAAGTTGAACTGGTATTGTCTTAAATTTATCGGGAGCTGCTGAAGGATGAATAATCTTGCCCAATGAGTTATAAACTTCCATTCCTGGTGCGCCTGAATTGAATTCTACAATCTCATCTTTTTCTCCAAAACCTGCCTGATGTATTTCCAGGTTATTAAATTTGTTCAACTCCTTATTTTTTTTCAGTAGATTGAAGGCAAAGTCTCCCGGTTCAAAAGCTATAACACGACCGCTTGGAGTTACTATTTTAGAGCAAAATAGCGAGAAGTAGCCAACGTTAGCACCAATATCCAGAAAAGTTTGTCCAGGTTGGAGATGATCGCGGATGAAATCAAGTGATTCAGGTTCAAATATATATTTAGTATAGCCAATTTTAAAGTACATATCTGGGTGGATCACCATTGCTAGATTAATTCCTGGCATTACATCCACCAACTCTTGACCTTTGGCTTTTGCCGCTTCTAATTTAAGCTGGTTTTGATGAAAAAGATTTTGATCTAACTGCAATCGTCGGGCTATTGCTCTTGTTAACCTTCTTGAAAAGAATTTTAAGGTTTTCACAATTTTGTACTCCTTATATACAAAAAAATCAGAATGATTTAATACCCATCAAACGAAAAACTAATTTCTCTGGAATGCCCAATTTTGCCAAAACTAATGACAGGGCTTTGGCTAGAGTTTTCAGGCGATATATGCCGTCAAAATAAGAGGATTCAATGCGAGGAATTAATAAGATTGCAACTATATAAAAAACAATCATTGTAGCAATTTGTATTACAGTATTTGCTTTTATATAAATAAGTATAGCATGAAAACAACAAGCTACAACCATCAATAACAAAGACGAGTATAGAGGTTTAATTAACCAACGACAAAAAGTCATCCAGTCCATCTTAGGCTTAAGACGGCGAGATAAATAAATTGTTCCAACGAACGTCATTAGCTGTCCTAGCACCGCATATTGAAAACCAAATACTAAAGCAAATATAGCAAAAAATGGCAGATAACCAAGCCCGATAATCATGTGAAAAATCCAGTTACCTTTTGCATCTCCTTTACTTAGTCCGAAAAAGAATGGTACTATCGCATTGCCATGAATATAGCCTACCCAACAGAAAATAAACAACTGAAAACTCGCTTTGCTAGAAAATCCAGCATTGACCATGATAGTCAATAAAGCTGGACCGGCAATAATCAGTCCTGAATAGACAAAACCTGCAATTAACCCAATAAACCAGCGCAAGCGGTCTTCTATTTGTTCTGCTACTACTTCTAATTTATCTCCTTGAGCCGAGAGCATGGGAAATAGATAAGAAGACTGTCCAACTAACATTTGGTGAACTGTTATATAAATTCTTTGAGCAAAGGTGTAAAAAGGTAAAGAAGAACTGCCAAATACAGAAGTTAAAAATATTTTATCAACACCATCAAAAAATATAACTTTTATCTGAGTCATGTAAACCCATTTCCCAAAAGACCAAAGCTCAATAAACATTGCTTGATCCCAGGAAGGACGTGTCAAAAATCCCAGAATTTTAGTAACTATAAACCCCGTACATAAACAACTCAGAATAGATAGAGTTAAACTAATTATGCCTAATGTTAAAATATTAGGAAAGGCTTTCAAAAAAGTTATTCCCAAAATACCATTGGCTAACATAAAAGTAGTATTAATTTTAGTCTGCCAGTCAAATCTTTGAAGAGAAGCGAGAAATATCTTAAAATAACCAGTGATTTGTTGTAACAAAAATGCCAATCCTAATAATATACAGTACCAACGTCCTATAGAAGCATTTCCTTCGTATTTACTCCACTGAACAATCCAAGCAGAACCGAAAGCAAAAATACAAAACCCAAACAATCCAAAAGCCAGAGAAGTTGTAAAACAGACACCAGCTATTGTCTGAATTTCTTGATAATTCTTTTCTTCATGAGCGCGACTAATCAACCGGGTTGCAGCCGCACCCAGTCCCAAACCGCTAAAGGTGTTGTTAATGCCAACAATAGTCGCAATAGCAATGGCAAATCCAGCTTCCGCTTCTCCCAACCAGCGAATCGTTAACCCGGCAAAAAGGAATCCGAGGATAGCTGTCATGAGAGAACCAATGGCAGTCCACTTAGAATTATTAACAGCTTTGGCAAGTAGATCGCTCAACTTAAGTAAACTCCTTTTTGATACCGCTCTAATTACATAACATCAGTGTTCTTAAATATAGCATCCATTTGCAGTATTTCTGAAAGATTTTCATGGTATCGCCATTCAAATCCCTTGCCAACCATAATATATTTATTCTCTTCTAGTAGTTTGATGATTTCCCATAAATAGGGTTGCTCTCGATAAAACTGACGAAATGATAATTCAATCACTAAGTATTTGGATTTTTTTAGTAAATTCATACTGCCCTTTAAAACCTCAAGCTCAAAACCTTGAACATCTAGTTTAATTACATCAGGGATTGGTAGATTATCATTGGCATATATTGCATCTAAAGTTCTAATTTCTACCTCCTCCATATCCTGCTGGTTTTGTGAAATACTATTGGGAAAATATTTATTTTGTTCTTCAGAATCAAGAAAAGATGCTGAAGAAGTTCCTCCTTTAATTAATAACTTATCTTCCCTTTCACCTAATCCACAATGGTAAATAACTTTGCTAACTCCGGGTAAAGATAAAGATTGCAATTTTTCTTGATACTGAGATTGGGGTTCAAAAAAAACCACGTGTTCCAAAGTGGGACTCATTTGACTCAAAACATAAGTCCAGTTACCAGCATTTGCCCCTATATCACAGAGACACTTTGGTTGAATAAATTTCAGCAATACATCTATGGTCTCAAAACAATCTATATATCTGAATATACTTGATTCACATCCAAAATATTCGATTCTTTTCGATAGCCGAAACATCCTACTCGAGAGACCTTTTAACAGTTTAGCCAACAATAATTTTTGTTCCATGATAGTCTATCAATTATTTTGTCAATTAGTTCCACAAAAGGTTAGGTTAAATTGTCGAGACGCGACCGCCACCAGTTTCCTCAAGCTTATGATTGATTTTCTGGTTTAATTTGCCGAATCAAATAGCGAACTTCTGACAGCAAAACCTCAAAACGCTTGTCTGACTCTTCCTGTCTTTGCCTGATTTCGGCAATTTCTGCTTGCCGAGCTTCATTTTCTCGCTGTTGTTGAGCAGCTATTTGTAACAGTGCTTGTGCAGTTATTCTTACCCCATCTACTGATTCTCTGACTTCCGATACCGATCCTCGCAATTCCGAAACTGAGTCTGCTAATTCATCTAGCATCTCATCTGTCCATCTCGTCCGTTCCCCATCCCGTTTTGTCATGGCTTGTTTTTCTCCCTTCTCAGTTTCAATAGCTGCGTAAATTGTAGGTAATCGTAATTATAGACGCGATCTCCGCCATTTCCCTCAAGCTTATGATTGATTTTCTGGTTTAATTTGCCGAATCAAATAGCGAACTTCTGACAGCAAAACCTCAAAACGCTTGTCTGACTCTTCCTGTCTTTGTCTCATTTCATCCATATTACGCTGTTGCTGTGCTGCAATCTCGAGTAAAGCTTGTGCTGTCAGCCGTACTCCATCCACTGAATCTCTAACTTCTGAAACCGATTCTCTCAATTCCGAAACCGATCCCCTCAATCCTGAAACCGAGTCTGCTAATTCATCTAGCATCTCATCAGTCCATTGCGTCCGTCCTTCATGATTTTTTGTCATCGCTTGTTTTGCTCCCTATTTATAGCGTTTCTGATTCAGAAGAAGTACATTTCCGATTCTGAACAGCTTAATCAGCAAAGATTTAAGTGTGCCGCACAGATGCGAGAACCGCTATAATTTTTGATAACTACTTGAATTGTACACGCGATCGCCGCCAGTCGCCTCAAGCTTATGATTGATTTTCTGGCTTAATTTGCCCAATCAGATGGCAGACTTCTGAGAGTAAAACCTGAAAGCGTCAGTCCGACTCTTGCCATCTTGGTCTGATTTCAGTAATTTCTGCTCTCCTTGCTTCATTTTCTCGTTGTTGCTGTGTGGCGATTTGTAGCAGAGCTTGTGCTGTCAATTGTAACACTTCTACCGAATCTCTGACCTCTGAAACCGATTCCCACAATTCCGAAACTGAGTCTGCCAATTCATCTAGCATCTCATTTGTCCATCTGAGGTGTCCAGCCGAGCTTCCTGTCATGGCTGACTTTTCCCCTTTTTTAATAATCAATTTTCTGAACGGTGGGTAGGATTATCAGCAAGCTTGACCATAAGACGAGGCTGGACAAAAATTAGCAGTTCTGGAAAAACTAGAGTTATCATCGTAGCACGGTGTTATGATTAAGCGGTGATTGATCGAGCCAGATTGCTACCGCAAAATCTTTTAATAGAGTTATCCCTTGAATATTTGATTAATGATGAACAACCAACAAAACGGGGCCTTGAAAACCCAAAGCCAAGAAAATCTGCCAGTCTTTGCTCAACCGGCTTTTATCCCCTCCCCGACGCAGGAAGAAGAGGAACTCAATCTGCGTCAATTGCTTTCCGTCATCAAGCATCGCTGGTGGTTAATCGCTGGCATCACCCTAGGGTTGACGAGTGCGATCGCTGTTTATACTTTCTCAAAAACCCCTATCTATCAAGGTAAATTCCTGCTGCTCATCGGTCAACCCATCGAAGAAAATAAAAGTTCTTCCAGACTGGCAGCCCAAGATATCCTGCCTCAGTTAGGTGGAGAGAACATCGATTATGATACCCAAATCGCTGTTTTAACCAGTCCTCAACTCCTTAACCCCATCCTTAGTAAAATAACTCCTAAGTATCCCGATTTTACCTACAGTGATTTAATTAGTAAAACTGGCAAATCTAATCTCGAAATTAGTCAGTTAAAAGAGACGAAAGTTTTAGAAATTTCCTATCAAAATGAGGAACCGGAAAAAATTAAGTTGGTTTTAGACAATTTAGCCCGTCATTACCTCAACTATAGTTCTCAGGAACGAAAGACCGAAATTAATCAAGGCTTAGATTTTGTTAACGCTCAATTGCCCGTGCTGCAGGAACGAGTTAATTCTCTACAAAAACAAATGCAGCAATTTCGGCAGCAATACAATTTCCTCGATCCCGATAAAGAGGCGACTCGTTTATCACAACAGTTAACCAATACTGAACAAGATTATCGGGCAGCCCAAGTTGCCCTTAACGAAATTAACTCTCGCTATCAGGCTTTACAGCAACAGGTGGGATTAGCCCCCGATCAAGCAATTATCGCTACTTATCTCAGTGAATCTCCTGGTTATCAAGATTTGCTCAAGCAGCTGCAGGAAGTAGAAGTGGAATTGGCCAAACAATCGGCAGTTTTTGCCAAAGATAGCCCGATAATCGCCACCCTAGAGGAAAAACGCGCTAATTTACTGCCTCTACTGCAAAACGAGGCACAGAGAACCCTAGGGGAAAAACTGCCCCAGACAGTGGGTAATTCCCCGGCTTTGGTATCACGGAGTGCTCTGCGGGTAGAATTAACCCAGCAATTGGTGGAAGCTGCTAACAGTCGCCAAACCCTAGAAATTAAGGTAGAATCCCTTGCCCAGGCCCTCGAACAACAGAAAGCCTCGGTCAAAAATCTGGCGGTTTTAGCCCGTCGCTATACGGATTTGCAACGAGAATTGGAAATCGCCACCACCAGCCTTAACCGTTTTCTGGAGCAACAGCAAAAATTACAGTTACAGGTGGCACAACAAGTGGTGCCTTGGCAACTAATTTCCCCACCAGAAGTAAGAGAAAACTTCGTTTCCCCTAAACCCGCGCGAAATCTGGCTTTAGGCGTTATCGGTGGCCTTTTATTAGGACTGGGGGCAGCCTTTTTAGCTGAAAGATTAGACCCCGTTCACCACAGTGCAGATGAAATAAAAGAAGATACCAAACTACCCCTTTTGGGCGCAATTCCCTGGCAAAAAGACCTCGGTATGATCGAAAAAGTGATCACCGCCGCCCTACCTCAGTTAACAGTCGGCGATCGCAAACTTACTATCCCTAATAGTACTGGGAAATCGGCCGACGAAAACCCCTCCTACTATAATTTCTCCCCCTTCTCGGAAGCTTTCCGCACCCTCAACACCAATATTCGCCTCCTCGGTTCCGATTCCCCCCGCAAGTCCCTCGTGATTAGTTCTGTATCACCGGGAGATGGTAAAACCACCATATCAATGAATATCGCTAAGGCCGCCGCTGGTATGGGACAAAGAGTTTTACTGGTGGATGCCGACCTGCGACGACCCCAGGTTCACCTGCGACTTAATCTCGATAACGACCACGGCCTTAGTAATGTCATCGCTGAGGGTCTCGATTGGAAGGAAGCGATTCAACCTCTACCCCGCTACGAGAATTTATCGATTCTTACCGCTGGTCCAATTCCCCCGGATCCAACCCGCTTGCTTTCTTCCCAGAGAATGCAGGAGATGATCTCACAATTACAGCAAGAGCAGGCCTTCGATCTAATTATCTATGATCTACCACCGATCGCCGCCTTTGCCGATGCGAAAATTCTCGCCGCCATGGCCACCGGACTGATTCTCGTCACCAAACTGGGCAAAACCGATCGCTTTGTGCTTAAAAATCTGCTCGAAGATCTGAGATTATCTCACATTTCTGTGTTAGGTTTAGTGGCTAATAATGTTAGTCGGAAAGACCACAATTATCGTTACTATGGCCATTACTACGGGAAGAGATAATTACAATAAAGATATATCCCCCCTTAATAAGGGGGGTTTCGATCCCCCCTTAATCCTTCCTTAATAAGGGGGGTGTCTGATGGTTTTTAACACCTAACTACTTATTGATCGGTTATCAACTTTTAATTGATGTTAAATGCGGGTTTTAATCTGGTATCGCAATGATCTACGAGTTCACGATCATGAGGCAATTTATCGAGCCATTCAAGAACAATTAGAGATAATTCCCTTCTATTGTTTTGATGAGCGTCAATTTGGTTTTACTTCCTACGGGTTTCCCAAAACTGGCAAGTTCCGGGCTAAATTTTTATTAGAAAGCGTAGCAAATTTACAACAATCTCTGGAAAGTTTAGGCGGTAATTTAATTATCCGACGGGGAAAACCAGAAGAAATTATCCCGCAATTAGTTCAAGAATTGCAGATAGCCCGGGTTTATTATCATCAAGAGGTAACAGCAGAGGAATTAGCGGTAGAAAAGGCTGTAAATAAGGCTTTATCTGGGTTTCCCGTGCAGATAAAAACTTTTTGGACAGCCACTTTATACCATCCTGATGATTTACCTTTTACCCTTAATCAACTGCCGGAATTATTTACTAATTTTCGTAAACAATTAGAACGCCATTGGGAAATAAGAACAACTTATCCCAGTCCGAAAAAGTTGACAAAATTACCTAAAATAGATTGGGGAAACCTTCCTAGTTTAAACGATTTAGGCTTAACAGAACCAATTTTAGAACGGGGAGGTGTTTTGTCGTTTCAAGGGGGTGAAATGGCGGGAAAATCACGGGTTAAAGAATATATTTGGGATAGTGATTCCTTAAAAACCTATAAGGAAACCCGCAATGAAATGTTAGGGACTAATTATTCCTCAAAGTTCTCTGCTTGGTTAAGTTTTGGCTGTCTTTCCCCCCGTTATATCTATGAGGAAGTACAAAAATATGAGCAAACAAGAGTAAAAAATGACTCTACCTATTGGCTGATTTTTGAATTATTATGGCGAGATTTTTTCCGATTTATTTGCAGTAAACACGGGAATAAAATTTTCTATAAATCTGGTTTGCAAGAACTTAATTTACCTTGGTTAGAAGATTGGGGAAGATTTAATCTTTGGTGTGAAGGAAAAACTGGTTATCCCCTTGTAGATGCTAATATGAGAGAATTAGCTTCGACAGGATTTATGTCAAATCGTGGCCGGCAAAATGTCGCTAGTTTTCTGACCAAAAATCTCGGTATTGATTGGTGTATGGGAGCAGAATGGTTCGAGTCATTATTAATTGATTATGATGTCTGTAGTAATTGGGGTAATTGGAATTACACTGCTGGTGTCGGTAATGACGCGCGAGGATTTCGTTATTTTAATATCCCAAAACAGTCGAAAGATTATGATCCCAAAGGTGACTATTTACGTCACTGGTTGCCCGAATTAGCCCGAATAAAAGGCGATAAAGTTCACGAACCTTATAAATTATCCCCAGAGGAACAAAGGCTTTACGGGGTGATTTTAGGGGTTAATTATCCTCGTCCCATTGTCGATTTTTTTCAATCGATCAAACACAACGAAAAAATTTATCTTCAGCATTTCAGTAATCAGTGAACAGTAATCAGTGGACTTCTACCTAATATTATCTCAAGACTATAATTCTTTCTAGACAAGAAAATTATCCAAATACAAATGATTTTTATTGCTCCGTATTTTTTCAGTTAAATTAAATGAACAACGATAGATATACATTTCAGTCATCCAACTATTTATACTCAACGGATTTAGTATTATTGCGCCATCTGATAACTGATAACTGATAACTGATTAAGACATTTCTAACATTCTTTGAATCGGCAACAGTGCCTTAACTCTTAAATCTTCAGAAATAGTAATTTCTGGAGTTTTATCTCGCATACAGAGATACAACTTGTCGAGAGTGTTTAGTCTCATGTAGGGACACTCATTACAAGCACAGTTATTCAAAGCTGGTGCGGGTATAAATATTTTCTCCGGGGCCGATTTTTGCATCTGGTGAATAATTCCAGGTTCTGTGACGACAATAAAGGTTTTTTCAGAACTTTTTAGAGAATAATTTAATAGTGCCGTCGTAGAACCAATATAATCGGCATGGCGTAAAACCGATGGTTCACACTCAGGATGGGCGATAATTTTTGCTTGGGGATGGGCGATTTTTAATTCTATTATCTTGCGTTCGGAAAAAGTTTCATGGACAATACAACTACCCTGCCAAAGAACTAAATCTCTACCAGTTTGCTGACTGACGTAACGGCCTAAATTGCGATCAGGAGCGAAGATAATCGGTTGATGGGCAGGGATTTGGTTAACTATTTTGACCGCATTGGAACTTGTGCAGATAATATCACTCATGGCTTTAATTTCTGCACTGCAATTGATATAGGAAATCACGATATGATCGGGATATTGGGCTTTAAAACGAGCAAAATCTTTAGGATGACAACTATCAGCTAAAGAACATCCCGCATCTAAATCCGGCAGCAATACTAACTTATCCGGATTTAAGATTTTAGCTGTCTCTCCCATAAAGTGAACCCCCGCAAATACGATCACATCTGCTGGGGTTTGGGCAGCCTGCTGGGATAAACCTAGAGAATCACCAATATAATCAGCTATATCCTGTATGTCAGAATTTTGATAGTAGTGAGCCAGAATAACAGCATTTAATTCCCGTTTAAGCTCTTTAATTGCTGTAAATAGGTCATCAGGTAAGCTCGATCGATTTGCGGGTTGAACAGTTGTGAACACGGCGGCATTTATGGTTATTTTTACCAAATACTAAATGGTCCCTTACATTATAGCAAATTTTTCCGAGGAAAGACCCCAAACAAAAAAAGCTTGATGGAACAGCGATCAAACGACTGACAACCAAACTCTGACACCCTATCCTATCGAGAGATTCTTGGTCAACGGTAAACCCTATGTTAAGGGTGATCACAATATCAGCCAAGAAAATTTCAGGCTTATTCCTATCAAATTTCTGGGGACACTTCGGCCGAACGAGATAAAATCAAGAAATCTTAGCAGGGTTCCGATTTGGTGCGCTCTGACTTGTATGCTCACGCTCTTTGCACTATTTGCCCGAATAAACCCTCTAAAACTGATATTATCGCTAAACTTAAAGACTCTTGGTTAAATTCTGAAATTCATCCCTATTTTACTCGAGACGAAAAAACTGGGCATAAAATCGAAGTTAACCAATAGTCACCGATTTTTAAGGCATTAGCTAGGGATAGCCTCTGTCGTTGGCTATTTTACGAGACTAGGCTCCTGTATTAACTGTTAAACTGATTGGGATCGACACCGATCATCCCTTCACCGTCCGCATCTTGCAGGTTAGCACCGTCTAAACGAGCATGAGTGAGATTGGCCTTCTCTAAGTCAGCTTTTTGCAGATTGGCGTTGGTTAAGTTGGCCCCTTGCAGGTTGGCTTTTTCTAAATCTGCACCTAAGAGATTGGCCCCGCTTAAATCGGCCTCCGCTAGGAGAGTTTTGCCGAGGTCGGCTCCCCGGAGGTCAGTCCCTTTGAGGTTAGCACCCTGTAAGTTTGTTCTTTCTAAATCCGCTTGGCTGAGGTTTGCTCCTTCTAGATTGGCTGAGGACAGGTTTAAATCTTTGAGGCTAATTCCCTTAAAGTCACAACCGACACAGGCGTTAGTTTCCTGTAGTTTTTGCAGATTATCGGCAGCTGACGGTGGCGAAACTGGTTCAACAACGGCAGTTTTAGGAGCTGCGGCACTGGTGGTGGTAACGGCCCTAGCGATGGCAGGATGGAAGCAAGAAAAAACTGTGATTAGCAATAGACAGAAGGCTGTCAGTAGCGATCGAGTGAGGGGGACTGTAATCGGTTTCATCGTTTTTGATCTCCTTGAGTGATCTTTTTGAGTCTCTGTTTTCACTCTAGGCAATGGTTTTAATAAAAACAAATATTCTTTGTTTTCACATCCATAAATTTGCTTTATGCAAAGCTGGGAAGCCCCCTCGCCGTTCCATCACTTTTATTTATTAAAACGACAATTAAGAATATTTGCTTTTATGCTTGTCCCCTACCTAAGATGATAGTGTCTGGCCAAAATCCTAGGGAAGGAGATTGTTGTCAGCAATCTCACCCTCGATCGCAAGCTCAAGAACTTGACCTTGGATTTATACCGACAAAAAAATAGTCAAGAATCCTAGCAGCAAATACCAAGACGCATCTACAACGTTATAAAAGTGAAAATATAATTATATGTCTCCTCAAATTCTCGATATAGCCGAAAATCTCTCTCTAACCACTTGCGGCACTATTCTCACCCTGGCAGTCTTAGAAACTATTCTATCGGCCGATAATGCCGTCGCCCTGGCCGCTTTGGTGCGAGAACTTCCCGACCCCAGACAACAACGCCAAGCTTTAAACTGGGGGTTAGCGGGGGCATTTGTATTAAGAGTTGCCATGTTAGTGAGTGCCAGTTGGACAGTTAAATTCTGGCAGGTGGAGGTACTGGGTGCTATTTATCTGCTCTGGTTAGCGGGTAAGCATTTTTGCCAGAAATTTTTAGATATAGACATAGAAGACCAAAATTTTGCCCCTAATCTCGCCATAGAATCTTTTGGCCGTGTTATTGTTCTGATTGCTTTTACAGATATGGCTTTTTCCCTCGATAGTGTGACAACAGCGATCGCCTTAGCCGATCGATTCTGGATTCTCCTGACTGGTGGTATTTTGGGAATGTTAGCCCTACGATTTTTGACCGGTTTATTTGTTAGGTGGTTGGCTGAGTTTGTTTACCTACAAGATGCGGCCTATCTGACGGTTTTAGCGGTAGGGGGAAGATTGCTTTTAAAAGCTTGTCAACCAACCTATTTGCCGCCAGAGTGGATGGTATTGATGATGGTGGCGATCTCGTTAAGTTGGGGCTTTTCTAAGCGTGTTGTGGTGGAATAGATCTGGCAGCAAGGTACTTTCTCAATTTTTTAGGAGCGTGTCAATCGTTATACTCCGGGAGGATGGGCGACTGTGACATAATTTGGGACTAGGTACGGTAAGAGTCGCTAGTGAACCCCGTTAGCCTTGGAGACTTCCTTGCTAGACACCATTTCCACCCTATCCCCAAAACTAACAGCGATCGAATCCACGGGAAATCCTCTCCCGAAAGTTGCTACTTGTTCCTCTACCTGTCGTTACTGTCGGTTTTATAAGTTTCAGGGGAGAGGAAATGGCTATTGTCAACGCTTGGGAGTCCCTGTTCACAGTCATTGGCGTGCCTGTCCTTTGATTTGTCCACCTTTCGCCCCTTCCTGGGAAAGGTCGGAAAACGGGCAATTATAAGTAGTTATCTGGATTTTACCGCCTGTATCGAGCAATTTTTCCCCATCCCGCTCCCTGCGAGGATGGGGTTTTAATCGAAACCGATGCTTTCCACTCCACCGCTATCGGGACTGGTGGCGACAAAATAGAGAATTCCTGACCCGAGACAAGCGATCGCTATACTAAAGCAAATAATCCAGACTTGAGCGGGTTCGTAGCTATTACTATCGATCGCTCGCCGGATGAGAAAATACCGGCGCGTGGCGATGACAACGATTAATAATCCCACCATAGCGAAGACAAAACCCAACAACCACCCCAATCCTAGTACAGTAGAAGATGCCGTCCGTAAACGCAAAATGACCAGACCAAAACCCATCAAAGCGATCGAGGCGCGCATCCAAGACAGATAGGTGCGTTCGTTGGCCGAATGATCTCGCCAGTAATCGGGGTTAAATTTCTGCTTTGTCTTTCGGGATTTAAACAGCATAGAGGAGTTCCTCGCAGTGAACTTCAATAAAATCAAGTATTCTTTCTTATGGTTTTAATAAATTGTTTTTATCATCTAGTCTTTCGCTTATCTTTAACCAATTCAAGGGACTTAAGCAGATTATCATCCATAAATAGGGGGAGTTTACCGTCCCATTTTTCGATCGCTTTGTTCTGTAAAACTTCTGGACTTAAGGAATCTTGGAGAATGCGATGAGCTTCCGCCTCTCCTTTAGCCAGATTGATTTTCACTTCCGATTCTTTCAAGGCTTTCAACACCATAAAACCGGCTTTTTTAGCTTCCTGTTCGGCAATTTGTTTGGCTTCCACCGCATCGGTAAAGCGATCGGAAAAGTTGACATGAACCAAAGAAATATCATCGACACCGATATGATAATTTTTCAGTCTTTCGCTCAAACGAATATCTACTTCCCCTTTCACTTCCTCCCGTTTAGTAATTAATTCTTCGGCGGTATATTTAGCCATAACTGCCTTGAGAATTTCCTCCACTGCCGGATCGATTACTCGTTCAATGACAGCCGCTTCATCGCCAATTTGTTGAAAAATAGTATTAACTTCTGATGCTAAAATATGCCAATTCAGGGCCACATCTGTGAATACTTCCTGTAGGTCTTTGGAGGAAGCTTCGGCCGCTATCTGTTGTTTTTGAATTCTCACACTTAGTTTTTTTACCGTGTTAACAACGGGAATAATCCCGTGAATACCCTCATTAAGTATTTTCTCCTGTACTTGACCAAAAACCATTAAAACCCCTCTTTCCCCCGCATTGACAATCACAAAAGGATTAAAAATAATCGCCAAAATTAATAACAGAAAAAAGATATTACTTGGTCTAGCTAAAAGGCGAGTTTTGAGCATTTTAATTGAGAATATAGATGATTGATGGGATAGGTTTGCCAATAAATAAAAGAGCTAATTTTATCTTCATAATTAGTGATAGTTTCATCCATTTGAAGAATTTCAATAACTAGAAAATAAAGATTTAGCCTCGTCCTTTTCGTCCCGTCTGGATCGCGAAATATCAGAAAATACTTGTCTATTTATAGTTATCATAGTCGCCGATTAAATGTTTTCGGAATCGTGAATTAAAACAAATATCTCGTTAGTTGTTGACAAAAAAGGCATTTATTTATCCAAGAAAGCAATCGGGGTTATCCAGAAGCAATTATAACAAAATTTCCCTTGTCTTAAATGGTACATTCTCATTCCGCCATTCTAGCTGGTACTTTATTTTATAGCAATTACCCTAAAACTCAACCCTTTGACCATAACTTAGGAGACTTTGTAGCGTGACGAGGCGATTTTCCCAGACTTGTATTTGATAAGCAGATAAATCTTTTTGTCTGGACATCACAGATTTAAATTGATAGCTAAATCGCTTTAGAGCATTTTGAGTTAAAGTCAAATTGCGAGGGCTGGGATTAGTAGCTAATTGTTCTAATAAATTAGCCATTTCGTCCACTTCTTGCCCCCAGGTTTTTAAGGTTCCTTCTTCCATTGCCCATAAATTATTAACTATTAAAAAACTCCACTCTTGACGCAGAGAATTAAACCGCACCGCTGCCGTTTTAAAGGGTTGACGGTGAGGTAAAGGTTCAGCTTTTTTGGTAATTATCGATCCCTGAATGCGATTAAGAATTGTTTGCAGGTTGGGATTGAGATTTTCCGTAGCAAAAAGAGCGAATCCCGAAGTGGGAAGATTGCGAATAAATTGTAGTTGATCGATCATGACTTGATCGGGTACTTTTAACAGACGGATACCGGGTATAATCAGAGCATTTCCCGCAATTTGGCGATCAAGTAAAGACTGGGTTTTCTCTTCTAAAGTCCCTGTATCAAGAGCATAAGTCATTAAAAATATCAGGTCTATCCATTGATTTTGTCCCCATTCTTCCCAGTTTTGCTGAATACGATATAACCGTTCTTTTTGTTCTAAGGGAAACACCGCCGCTGACATTTTTAATTGGGGGCGAATCTGTTTTAAGCTAGTAGAAACCTGCGAGACAAAAGTATCAACCTGACGGATTTTAAAGCTAGTCCATTGTTCCCATAAAGCTCCCCGGGGATTTAAAGTAATGGGATCAACTCCCGTCATTTGTTTAAATAACCACCGGCTGGATTTACCATAACCATAGGTTTGATTAAAATCTTGACTCTGGAAGGGATAGCGAATATAATCTAACTGCAAGCCATCCACATCATAATTCTTGACAATTTCCTCGTAAAGAGATAAAAGATAGTTCTGTACGTCGGGATTAGCAGGATCAAAAAAGGCCTTTTTCGTGCCTTGACTGTAATCAAAAGAACCACCACTTTTATTTGTTGCCCCCCAATCGGGATTACGCGATAAAACTGGACCGAGATAATCTAATGGTTGCTCTAATACTTTATTATGAGCTTGGTTAGCCGCCGCAAAAACCCACACCCAAGCGTGGATTTCCATATTGCGTTCATGGGCTAATTTAACGGCAACTTTGAGCGGATCCCAACCTCTAGTTAAAGGGTTTTGTTCGGGAGCAACTTGACTGGGATAAATAGTATAACTAGCATTAACTGTCTCGAAAAAGACCACATTAATACCCGCTGCCGCCATGCGATCGAATACTTTAGCTAAATCCTCCTCATTTTTAGCTTGTACGATCGTTCCTCGATCTAACCACATTGCCCGTATTTCTGGTTGGGCAAATTGTCGATTAGTGGGATAATTATCCCAAAGATTTCGCCGCGCTTGTAACCAAAATTCCCGCGCTTGGGTATAGTCCCCCTGAGCGATTAAATTCTGAAAATTATTTAACGCTCCTTGGGCATTTTCCAGGGCTAAACGGAATCGTCTCGCCCCATCCGAGGTGGGGGAATTTTTTGCCCGATTATGAAATGCTTGTGCTAAGGATTTATCAGTATTGGATATATTACTATTACTGGCTTCTAAAGCTAAGAGAGTCACCCCATAACGCCCGATTAATCCCTGCAATTCCGCCGTCATCTGGCCAATTTGTTGAGGAGTTAGGCTCGCTCTGGGGGGAATTGCCTCGGTATTCGGACTTAATCTCGCTGTTTCACTGGGGGGATTTTCTAAAATCTGGGGTAAAGGGCGACGGGGTGCGGTCGCCATTGGTGTATTATTAATATTATTAACTATTGTTGAGCTTCCTTGACAATAGGGCGCAATTGTGTTAGTAGAAGAACTGCGATTAATGCCGTAGCGTTGCAGGGCGGTTTCTAGCCAAGCGCTATCGAGGGCGAGATTAGCGACGGCATCGCTGCCCCAGCGCCAACCGAGAAAGATCGAGTTATTATTGAGGACAACGGCGGGGGGATTATTGCGCGCCCCCCAGACGGCAACAGTTTGGCTATTAACTCCCGTGGGGATAACCACGCCACCGAGGAGACTGCTGGCTAAAGGTTTTTGGTTTTTCAGTTCGCCTAAATTAGTTGGTCGCAGGGTGTAAGCTTGGGAGTGGGGATAAGCCCAGTAAGCCCCAAATAGCGATCGCAACTGTTCACGCACAGCAGGTTCCGAAAGATTCCCCGCCGGACCTGTGACAATAATTTTACCACCGCGATTCAGCCAACGACTCAAGACACTAGCTTGTAAACCAGAAATAGTCTCGACATTGGGGATGATGAGAACCTTAATTTTATTTAAATCCGCGTCGCTTTGCCACTGATTACTCTGGAGAATGCAGTAATTAACCCCGACATTTTGCAAACGATTGGTTATATCTGTCCATTGATTGGCATTTTCCTGACTTTTTAACACTGCCACTGGTGCCGCTAACACTGGGATCGGTAGCAAAACGGCAACACAGGACGAAAGACAGGCAATTAGCGGCTTTTTAAAAAGATGATCAAGATGGAAGGACGATCCCAGCACGTTTTTTTCTCTTAATTTTTTGGTTAACTCCTCCTGATCTTACCCAACTTAGCCAAAAAAGAGTATCTTTGGGAACAAAAAGTGCGTCTTAGCCGTCGGCAAGGCCAGTGTTGAGTTTTTAGGGTATTAGTTGAATTTCCCCACTTCCCCACCTCCCCATTCCCCCATTCCCCCATTCCCCCATTCATAAGTAGGTAGGCGTTAAAAATTATCAGATGCCCCCCTTATTAAGGAGGATCCCCCCGCCTATCGGCACCCCCCTTATCAAGGGGGGCAGGGGGGATCGAACCTAAAATCCATTTTTAATTTAATTATAACCAGCTACTTAATTCATAATTCCCCATCTCCCTACAACTGTAAGGACAATTGCCGAAAGTGATCGCCGCGATGTTCAAAACTTTGGTATTGGTCAAAACTAGCGCAAGCGGGCGATAATAACACCACTTTAGCGGCTTTTGCTGTTCCTAGTTCAGCTGCACGTTGAACTGCCCTGTCCATCGTCTCTACACATTCATAATCTTGATAACCTGCTGACTGTAAACGACGGGCAAAATCGGCGGCAGCGTCACCAATAAGCAGCACGGTGGCGACTTTTGCCTTAATTTCAGCGATCCAAGCCCGATCATCCCCGGCTTTCGCTTCTCCTCCCGCGATTAAAATCGCTGGACTGGGGACGGATTGTAGGCCTACTGCGGCCGCATCGTAGTTAGTTGCTTTACTATCATTAATAAAGTCTAGACCTTTATACGTACAAATATACTCTAGGCGATGGGCAACCCCGGGGAAAGTGGCGATCGCTTCGGTAATGGCTTTTTTCTCGATTCCTGCCAATCTAGCGGCGGCCACAGCCATAAGCAAATTCTGTTGATTGTGACTACCGACCATTTTCAGGAGATTAACCGGGGCAATTAACTCCCCAAAAGCCACGATCCAGTTATCTTGCAGATAAACACCACGACTAGGATCGCCCAAAAGCGCATCTTTGCCTTTCACAGAAGTCCAATAAGCTTGTTGCCATTGACTAACACCGATTTGACGCAGATAGGGATCATCACCGTTGAGGATTTGGCGATCGCTTCTTTGCAGTAAAGAGGCTTTAATCTGATAATAATTTTCCAGGGTTTGATGACGACTGAGGTGATCGGGGGTAAAAGTTGTCCAGATGCCGATTTTCGGCGATAAATCCCGACTGGACTCGATCTGATAACTACTAATCTCTGCAATAATCCAATCGTATTTATCGGCTTTTAAAGCCAATTCACAGGCAGCATAGCCGATATTACCGCAGGAAGGAGCATTTAACCCCGCTTTTTGAAAAATAGCGGCACAGAGGGCGGTGGTGGTGGTTTTGCCGTTAGTTCCCGTAATACCCAACCAGGGGGAAGATTGCAGATAACGCCAAGCTAATTCTAATTCTCCGATCGTATCGATGCCTTTTTCTCTGGCAGTAATTAAAATCGGGGCATCCCAAGGCACCCCGGGGCTAACCACGATAAGATTAGGCAAGTAATCTGCCTCTAGACTGAGATTTTGACCAAGATTGACAATAATTCCTTCCCTTTCCAGATTGGTTTTGGTTGCTTGTAAACTGGGAGAATCGGAGCGATCGCTTAATGTCACCTGCCAACCATCCCGTTTTAAGCATCTTGCCGCTGCTATTCCCGATCTTCCCAATCCAATAATCGCCGCTTTCGCCATCTTGTTGCCACTCTACTCAAGAGTCAATTTTTAGCAATCTCTATCCTACTGTGGATTAGGTCGAGTAATAACTAGGGTTTGCGGCAAAAAGTTTTTCGGTGGGGGCAGGGTGTGGGGTGTAGGGTGTAGGGTGTAGGGTGTAGGGTGTAGGGTTTTAGCGATTTTGAGCGGGTCAATTACCTAATTTTCAGGGAAAAAGTAGCTGAATTTTCCACCCGATCACTCCCAGATCTGGGACTTTTTGGAAACCAAAAAGTCTAAAAGTTTTACCCAACAAGGTTTTTAGATTTATTGAACAAACCCTAGCTATCTTCCTTTGAAAACAAAATTCTCCCGCTTACGTCTAGATCGATAAAATAAATGCAAGTACAATCTCCATAACAAGGCTGCCTATTTATGAATCTAAAATCATCCTTAAAATTTACCCTACTGTTTTCACTTCTGGGGGGTTGTCTCCTGACTACACCTAGTCAAGCAACTCTCTTTGAACAACGAGAAGTTAATCAAGAGGATTTTATCGCTATTGCCCGTCCCTACGGTAACGGTAAATACGATTTACTGATTTTGCAACAAATCCCCGGAAAACGCCAATGTTGGGCGGTAAATGGCAGAGAACCGACCATTGTTCAGCCTCTTCTCCTCGATTTCGATTTTACCGGCAGTTGTGAACGGGCCACCGACAGTAACGGTTATTCCCTTCGCATTCAGGGCAAAGATTACGGTTTAGAATACCTGCTGCGTATCGTACAACGCAACGGGGAATTAGTCCTCGTGGGAACCCCCCGCAATCCCAGACAATCAGAGGTAATTATTGGACGGACAAAAGGTTTAGGGACCGGTTTAATCCAAATTTATCTCATCGATGGCTGGCGCTTTACTAAACGCAGTCTAGCCGGTCAAAATCTCAGTCATATCTATCTAACTGCTGATAGTCCCAGTTTCAATCCTCCCCCGGAATTACTCGCGGGTAATAGTTATTCCCTCCCCAGAGAATCCGTCAAAGCAGAAACACCGGTTAATCCTTCCGGTGATCCCGAAGTGCGAGAATATACCTTTACCGCTGCAGAAACAGCAGTAGAGAGCAATCCTCAGCCAGGGGTCACTAATCCAGTACCAGAGCCAAATTTAACGCCGCAGCCGACCGTTACCTCTAATTTACCTCCCCTAACTCCTCCCCTTCGACTTGGCTCAGGGCAAGCCAATGCTCAGAATAATAATGCAATTGTACCACCACCGCCACCGCGCAACCTAGGCAATCAGAGAAGTTTATCAGACGTAATCACTTTTAATCGGGCTGCCCCTAATCCCAGTAGTGGCAATACTAGCAATAGTGGCCGCAAAGGCTTTAAAGTAGTAATCGAAGCTAAAAACGAGAGCGATCGAACCAAAGTTCGTTCTCTCTATCCCGACGCTTTCCCCACTTCCCACCAAGGTCGTCGCGTCTGGCAAATAGGCGCGTTTAGTAGTCGTGATAAGGCTGAAAACGCTTTACAAAGTCTTGCTCCCCTGCGCGGATCGATCGTACCATTTTAGGGAACGCTGGAACTGCGGAACGGGTAACAGATAGTGGATTGGGGAAATGGGGAAATGGGGGAATTTCAACTAAAACCCCAAAACCCTAAAACCCTAACTCTCAACTCCGGCCTCCTGACTTGAAAGAGGGTGTAGGGTGTGGGGTGTGGGGTGTAGGGAAGGAAACCTCTTTCCTCTGTGGGGGTGAAAATTTTTTCATCGGGACTGACTCCCCAGACTCCTGACTTCTAGAGTAACTGATAACTGATAACTGATAACTGATAACTGAAAACATGGAAATATCGGAACTAAAAAAAGGTATCGAGATAGTAGGATCGCGCCTGGGTAAAACCCAGGACTATCTTTGACTTACCCACTTTAAGGGCCAAAATTAAAGACTTAGAACAGGTGGCAGCCGTCCCCACTTTTTGGGATAATCCCGATACTGCTCAAAAAACCCTGCAAGAACTAAACGAGTGTAAATCTTCTTTAGAAACCTATCAGGGTTGGTGTGAACAATTAGAAGATACCAAGGCAATTATCGAGTTATTAGAATTAGAATCCGATCGAACTTTACTAGAAGAAGCGACGGACAATTTAACTCATTTACAGCATGACCTCGATCGCTGGGAATTGCAACAGCTTTTAAATGGTCCCTACGACGCAAAAGGAGCGGTTTTAACGATTAATGCGGGGGCCGGGGGAACCGATGCCCAAGACTGGACAGAAATGCTACTGAGAATGTATTCTCGCTGGGCCGAGAAACAGGGATATAAAGTCACTTTAGCGGAAATATCAGAAGGAGATGAAGCGGGAATTAAATCGGTGACAATTGAGATTGCCGGAACTTATGCTTACGGTTATCTAAAAGGAGAAAAAGGCACCCATCGGTTAGTAAGAATTTCCCCTTTTAATGCTAATGGTAAACGTCAAACCAGTTTCGCTGGGGTGGAAGTAATGCCAATTTTGGGCGATGATGCAGTGAGGGTAGAAATTCCCGATAAAGATTTAGAAATTACCACCACTAGATCGGGGGGAAAAGGTGGACAAAATGTTAATAAAGTGGAAACTGCCGTGCGTGTAGTTCATCTTCCCACAGGTATAGCTGTACGTTGTACCCAAGAGCGATCGCAATTACAAAATAAAGAAAAAGCCCTAGCTTTATTAAAGGCGAAATTGTTAATTATCGCTCGGGAACAACAGGCTCAAGCGATCGCCGAAATTCGCGGCGATATGGTGGAGGCCGCTTGGGGCAATCAAATCCGTAACTATGTTTTTCATCCCTATCAATTGGTTAAGGATCTCCGTAGTAATGTGGAAACCACCGATGTTACCGGGGTAATGAATGGGGATTTAGATAGCTTTATTGAAGCCTATTTACGTTTGGGGGGTGCAGTTTAAAGAAATGTATCGCCTTTGTCGTCCACAAGTCCCACTCCCGTGTGGACGCGATGATAAAATCTCCTCTTGGAAAAATGTCGATTTGCGTTGAAGCACTTTTTTGCTCGCTGTATAAGGGTTTCGCCGATTTGACATCCCTAAAATGGATTTGCGTTGAAGCACTTTTTAGCATTTCCACACTTCGACTAAGCTCAGTGTACACTTCGCTCAAGGCTAGTCTAGGCCCAAAAGGGGAGATAACGAGCATAACGAGTTGATTTAGATTCAGATTCGTCAAGTTTAATCAGTCCTGCTTCTTTAGTTGCCCCAATCACTTGAGAAACAGTATTGTTTTTTGATTCATTTAAACAAAAGCGATTTCGTAAGGTTTGGTTAGACATCCGTTGATTATCGACATAGAGGAGACAACAGTGCTGATAACAAGCGCGAATACGGTCAGATTGACTCATTTTGCCAAAATCCTGATGAGCGAATAGGATAGAAGTTGTTCGGATCTCACCTACTCTAAAATCTGGTGCGGGAAGTTGAAATTTCTCGGCAGCGGAAATAACTTTATCAATACCACTGCCCTTTTCTTCACAAATGCCAAAACGACGCATTATGTCAGCTAATTGCTCATTACGGGAGCGATATTCGTCTATAAAGCGTTCTACTTTGATAAAAGGAATACCAGGGTTAGAGATTTCTACTCGATCATCATACATTTCAATCATCACCGAAGCGCCTGTAGCGAGAAAGTCCTGATGAATCAAAGCATTGGCGATCAGTTCTCGCAAAGCTTGTGGAGGAAACATTTTCACTTCTTCCCTAAGAACCTCCTCGATGACGCGATTTTGAGGGGCTAAATCGTGGACAAAATTAACTAAACCATCAAAACCCACAGCATATCCCTTAGTTCCTGTCTGTTCCAGTCGAGTTTTAATTTTACCTGTTCCCTCATAGATAATCACTCGTGGTGCTTTACGCGCTAAGGTAGGGGAAAAGCTCTCAAGTTGTCTGGCCAGAAGGATGGCAGATAAATTAGGAATTGTCCAACCTTGTGGGGTTTTTTGCAGGAGTTGATCGCCTTGTAATCTTTCTAAAACAGCATCACGATGGCTAGGATAGGGAAGCTTGAGCAATTTAAAGTAGGTTTGGGTGTCGAGTAGGTCAATAACCTCATCTGGACTGGCATGAGAGCGAGCGGATTGACAAAACCAATCTTGTTGATCTTCAGCAAAGATGAGCTTAAGCCGATCAGGTGTCATGAATACTAAGTCTTCCCCTGCTCGCATTAGATAAGCACCTTCAAAGGCGATAGGTTGTCCTGTGGGACGGGTTGGCACTTCAAAAACCAAGACACGACCATCAGGGTGGGCCAATTCGGTGATTTCCACGCGCAAGCGAAGTTTTTGAACGATTAGCGATTTAATGCTGTTAATTTCTTCGGGTGTAGGAAAGGCTTGTGAACCAACAATTTTACGGGGACGTTTATCGGTAACACCTAAGATAAAATGGCCACCTCCTTCATTAGCAAGGGCGACGCAATATTTTAACAGTTTGATTGTATCAAATTGATTTTTAGCCTGTTTAAATTCTAGTCGCTCATTTTCCACTGGAGCATTTAACCAACCTTCTAGGGTCTCTAGGTTTATCATGCAGTAATCTCCTTCTGGGTGGGAATTTCCGTTTAGGGGGGAACAGTGCAGGTTATACTGATTCCTAAGATGAGAGCAGCTATATTTTCTTGCAAATTCTGTTCTTATTGGCTTGTCAAGCTATTTGTCCTCTACTAAGAAGAAAAATCAATGGTTATTATCGAGATCACCAATGTGGAAGAAATATTGAGCGCAAAAATTGGCTCTTTTGCTGCTAAAATCGTCCAAGCTCTAGCAGATGATGAAGGGAAAGTGGAAGAGGTTCTCATCAAAGAATTACAGGCTAATTTTCAGGAAAGAGGCATTAAAGCCAATCTGTTTAGCGTCACTGGGTTAGATATGCTCGGCAATGGCAGGCTAGAAGTTAACGTTAATGTTCGTTCTGCTAATATGATGTCCTAAGAGAAGATAAAATCGCCAATGGTTGGGTTAAATATAGTTAAACCCAACCTTATTTTGGTAGTTACCGTCAAAGGCAATGGCAACGAAGCTTGAGGTTATAATAAACCAACAAAATGTAACGGTCCTTGACCGGTAATTAATTCGATAATAATTGCCAGAAAACCGATCATCGCTAATCGGCCATTCCACACCTCGGCTGCCGTTGTCATTCCCCATTCCCAACGCTCCTGGGGATACATTTTCATATTCGCTTTCGGATGGGTAATTTGCTCGAAAGTGGTGGGTTTCTCGTCTAGGGATTTTACCACTAACTGGGAGAGAGATTCGATAAACATCGGGTGAGTGTTAAGAGCTGGTACTCGCTGAAAATGTTCAATTCCCGCTTCTTCCGCCACTTCTCGGTACTCTATATCGATTTCTTGCAGGGTTTCGATGTGTTCCGAGACAAAGCTAATCGGCACGACCAATAAATTCTTAATTCCCTGCTCTCCCAACCCTTTTAAAGCATCTTCAGTATAGGGTTTTAACCATTCCACCGGACCGACGCGACTTTGATAGGCTAAAGTGTACTGATTGGGTCGGTTTAGAGTACGCATGATCGCCCTAGTACATTCTTCAATTTCCCTTTGATAGGGATCTCCCGCTTCCTCCACATAACTTTGGGGGACACCATGGGCGCTAAAAAAGATATGTACTTGGTCAGGATTAGCACACTGCTCTAACTCTCGCGCAATCAGATCCGCCATAGCACTCAGATAGGTGGGATGATCGTACCAAGAGGGGATGAGAGTATATTCCGTCAAACGTAGATAGGGATCCTGCTGCCACATTTCCTCCAGTACACGAAAACTGGAACCACTGGTGCTGATGGAAAATTGGGGATAAAGGGGAAGAATAACCAATTTTTTGATATGGTCTCGTTTAATCCGCTCGATCGCTTCCTCGGTGAAGGGATTCCAGTAACGCATCCCAATATAAACGCTCACCTCGCGGCCCATTTCCGCGAGACGTTGTTGCAGTGCCGTGGCCTGTGCTTCCGTAATCTTGAGTAAAGGGGAGCCACCACCAATCTGACGGTAATTTTCTTGGGATTTACTCGCTCTTAGCGTCGATATTAACCAAGCTAACGGTTTTTGTAATCCTTTGATCGGTAAACGGATGATCTCTGGGTCAGAAAAAAGGTTAAATAGAAAAGGACGCACATCCTCTAACCGCTCCGGCCCACCCAAATTTAATAATAAAACGCCAACGCGACCCATAGTGTTAACAGATAATTTTTAAATTTTCAGATTCTTTACCAAGTTTAACAATATATCGGTGGAACCGTTAAAACAAATTACAGGCTACAGAGAACTTAATCAAATCTTGGAGGTTGATCTTGGCTACAATTTTACGTCCCCTCAGTTATCAATATCAATGGCTTTACGATGGTATCTCCCGTCTGGCTGCCCTAGCAGTGGGTGGCGAGTCCCGTTTTCGGCAATTAGCCTTAGAAGGCTTAAAAATCGCTAAAAATGACCCTATCCTCGATCTCTGTTGTGGTGCGGGTCAAACCACCCGTTATTTAGTCCCCCTATCCGATCGCTGTACGGGTTTAGATGTCTCTCCCCGGGCCCTGGAGCGAGCTAGTTTAGCGGTACCGCAAGCGCATTATGTGGAGGGATTAGCCGAAAAAATGCCCTTTAATGCCGGAGAATTCGCCCTTGTTCATACTAGCGCCGCTCTCCACGAAATGGAACCAGAGCAGTTACAGGAAATCCTTAAAGAAGTGTATCGAGTTCTCAGACCGGGGGGAATTTTTGCTCTCGTGGATTTTCATCGACCCACTAACCCGCTTTTTTGGCCTTCTTTAGCCCTATTTTTGCAATTATTTGAAACCGATACCGCTTGGCAGTTTATCGATAGCGACCTGATCCAATCTTTACAGGCGATCGGTTTTCGTGATTGTCAACAAAAATTATACGCTGGTGGTAGTTTACAGGTGATTCAAGCGGCCAAGTGAAGGGATGGATCCGGCATTATTTTCAGGGGCTGTCGGTCATTTATACTGAATAAGGCAACGGTTTTTTAATCAAGCTGAGTTCGATCGACTCGCTGCCAGTTATTTTTGAGAAGTTAATGACTAGAGCAAAAATTCTACAACCTGATTTAATTTTAGGGGATACGATTCTCGGTCTCACTCTGGAGATTTTGAGTCAGCATGAGATTAAGGGATTGATTCTCGATGTGGACGATACCCTTGTTCCCCTCCAGGAAACGACGGTTTCTGAGGATTTAGAGCGTTGGGTCGATTCCTTGCGTCTTTATCTACCGATTTGGTTGGTCAGCAATAATCTCAGTGAAAATCGCATTGGTGCGATCGCTGAGAATTTACAACTTCCCTACCTTCTCGGTGCGGTGAAACCCTCTCGACGCAAACTCCGACAAGCGATGACAGCCATGGAACTTCCCCCCCAACAAATTGCTATGGTTGGCGATCGCTTGTTTACCGATGTTTTAGCGGGAAATCGTCTGGGAATGTTTACCATTCTGGTGAAACCCATGGTAAACCCTTTGACGGGGGGGCAAGCTTATCCAATCCACGATTTTGAGGTGTGGGTATCACAAATTCTCGGCGTTTCCCTCCATCCGCAGCATTACTTAATAAAACCTGACCAATCCTCACAAAAGTAAATAGGGTTTGCTGAAAAAGTCCCTCAAAGAATTATCCTATTGAGTGTCAATAATTTGCCGCCCAAGTGATAAGTTTTACTTGAGTTATACTAAATCCGTTGAGTAATGGATTTAGTATTAGACCGAGAGGACGGGTTGGCTGGTAGAAATGGCTTTTTCGACGATATCGGCGGCCATTTTCACTCCGCCAGTCTTCTGTAGCGCTTTTTGCATTCTCAGGGCATTTTCTCGGTAACTGGGGAAGGATAAGACCTTTTCAATCGCCTTTCGTAAACGGGGAACTTCTAGACGGGAAATCGGAATCACTTCCCCTGTCCCCGACCATTTTATCCGAGCAGATACCCCCGGTTGGTCGTTAGCGATGGGAATGGCCACCATCGGTACAGCTTGGGCAAGGGATTCTAGGGTAGTATTTAAGCCTGCGGGGGTGATAGTAAGAGAGGCTCTGGTTAAAAGCTCTAATTGGGGAGCGTAGGGAACAACTAGGGCGTTTTTGGTGGTTATTTGAATGTTAGAGTCGGTGTTGCCCAAGGATAAAACTAATTGTACCGGCAAATCGGCACAGGCTTCGGCGATCGCATTAAAAGTCGATTGTAGGCGAGTTTGAATTGTACCAAGGGAAGCATAAATCAAGGGTTGTCCGGTTAATTTTTCGTAGGGAAAAGGAATCGGTTTTCTGGTGGAGGAATCGTGAAAGGGGCCGGTAAAGTGGAAGTGAGCGGGTAAATTTTGCCGAGGAAACTCAAATTCGGCAGGTTGTTGGCTAATTTGGGCAAGGGGGGAATAGCGTTGATTGATGTTTTGATAGGGAATTAACCCCCATTCTTGACGCTGCTGGTTGATTAACTCATTCAGGGGACGAGTCAAAGAGTCAAGGAGTTTATAGCCAATTTTATTGCGAATAACCCCGATAAATGAGGGATTATAGTCCCAAGTGGTCATAAAGGGCGGAATAAGCGGATCACGATTTAAAACCAATGCCGAACAAAAACTGATAAAGGGAATAGCCAATTTTTCTGCGATTGTACCCCCTGAGGCGGAGACTTGATCGACAATTAGGGCATCAATTCCCAAGCGACGCATCTCTTGAGGGATAGTTTCAAAGAGGGTCGCTGTAGAATCAGTTACTAATTCTACCGTGCGTCGGACGGCGGCTGTTCCCCGTAATTGACCAATTTCGGCTAAACTTTTGGCTGATGTGCCTTTCGGATATTTGTTGGGTGCAATTGCCTGAAAATCTAACCCGGCTGCTTGCACCATTTCTTCACCATCAAGAGTTAAAAAACAGGTAACTTTATGACCGCGTTTTTGTAACTCTTTTCCTAAAGGTAGGAGAGAATAAATATGTCCAGAAGTTGTAGGACAGAGTAAACCAAAATGAGTCATTAAACACCTCCACAGGTTTTCTTTAATTCTTCTAGATTCCAGAATGCACCACCCAAGGCGGAGAATTGTATTCCTTCAAAGCAGTTACGCACAGCCCCCAAAGCGAGGGGATTGACAAGATAAATAAACGGGACGTATTCCTGTTGAAGTTGTTGAATTTCATTATAGATAACTTTGCGCTTCTCAAAGTCTAATTCTTGGGAACCTTTGACGTATAAATCGGCGATTTTTTTCTCCCAATCCGCCGCTTGCCAGCCTTGAATCGGAGGGCTGCCGGGTTGAGGTTGTTGGTTAAAAGCGTGGAGATTTCCATCTACATACCAAATATTAGGGGCGTGGGGTTCGTTATCACCGGTAAAACCTAAAATATGGGACTCCCAATCTAGACTATTACTCAGTTTATCAACTAAATTACTAAAAGCGATCGCTTGAAAATCCACTTGAATTCCTATTGCGGCTAAATCATTTTTAATTTGCGCCCCAATAGCTTCCCGGATTTTGTTACCCGCGTTAGTAATCAGGTTAAATCTAACGGGATTATTATCAGCATCGACTAGCAGATTATCACTATTATACTTAAA
Source organism: Microcystis sp. M169S2 (assembly GCF_020245865.1). Taxonomy (NCBI): domain Bacteria; kingdom Bacillati; phylum Cyanobacteriota; class Cyanophyceae; order Chroococcales; family Microcystaceae; genus Microcystis; species Microcystis sp. M169S2. The sequence continues at coordinate 44,425 of NZ_JADBUB010000033.1, read as the reverse complement.
TCCCGCCTCTAATAATAATTCTTTGGCTTTTTCGGGATTGTAATTGTAACCTTTCAGGTTTTTATCATAAAAAGGCGATTGGATAGAAAGAAAAGAATTTTGTGCTTCTCCTAACCCTCGATAGATATCATCAATCATTCTTTGACGATTAATGCCGTAGGCAATAGCTTGACGGAAATTTAAGTTATTAAACCACCTGGATTTAATTGGATCTACTAGGGGTTTTCCGTCGCGTTTGCCTTGGTTGAGATTAAAACCGATAAATTGGGTTCCGTAGGCAGGTCCGCCGTTAAAAATAGTGAAATTTCCTCTTTCTTCTTCAGTTTTTAAGAGGGAGAAAAATTCGGGAGTTACCCCAATAGAATCTAAACTTCCCGAACGAAATTGTAGTAAAGTTGTATCCTGAGATTCAACAATTGCCCAAATTACTGAAGTTATATGGGGTAATTGTTGTCCACGGTCATCTTTTTTCCAATAGTAAGGGTTATTCTCAAAAATAATCCTTTGTCCCGTGATATATTCTTTTAGTTTATAAGCACCATTAAAAACAATTTTATCGGGAGGAGTATCTAACCCCCAAGTGGAGAGAAATTCTAACCTACCATCGGGGCTTTTTTTCTGAATAGTTTTTTCTAAAGCGTGTTTAGGTAAAATCGGTGAACTGACAGCATCTAAAAAAGGAGCAAAAGGTTCGGGGAGTTTAAATTCGATTCGGCGATTATCTAGTTTAGTGATAACTGGAAATTCTTTTTTTAATCCTATTCTTAAACTATCGCGGTAGTTGTTAGGAATATCAGGATTTAGATATAAGTCTTTATAGGTAAAAACCACATCATCAACGGTTAAGGGTTGACCATCTGACCATTTTAAACCCTCTCTCATAGTAAAAATAATGTTCAAATTATCATCGGAAATTGTCCAAGATTCTGCTAAGACTGGTTCTTTTTTGCCAGTAATGGGATTTTCTGTTAATAGTCCTTCGTAGGTTAAACCAAAAATATTCGGAGATTCGGCCGATAAAACAGCATTAAAGGTTTTTGGGTCACTTAATACCGATATGACCACTTGATTGCGTCTAACTGGATTACCACAAGCAGTTAGGGAAATCAGCAATAAACAAGAAATTAAAAATACCGTTAATCTGCGCCAAAATTTCACCATAATCTTTAATATTTTTCTGTCCGACTATTTAGAAGTAAAGACCTTGTCTTGCTATATAGGGTTTGCTGAATAAATCTAAAAACCTTGTTGGGTAAGACTTTTAGACTTTTTGTCAATCAAAAAGTACCAGGTATGGGAGTGATCAGGGGGAAATCCCTGGACTTTTTCCCTAAAAATTAGGTAATTGGCCACCTCAAAACCGGTAAAACCCCACACCCCACACCCCACACCCTGCCCCCACCGAAAAACTTTTTCAGCAGACCCTATATACACCGAAACTGACCAAGCTGAAAGCCGCTGGACTGTTTCCTTGCCCCATCAATATAACAGGAAATGAGACAAAAAATCTCGCCTAGGTGAGATTGACAAAGGCGAGAAACCGTGTTTCCATTGAGAATGGGAGATAAAATCTAAGAACGTTGTTCGATCGGTGTATAGGGGACTTCGTGTTGTCCGGTGTAGATTTGGGTAGGACGGAAAATGCGGTTAGCATTTAATTGTTCTTTCCAGTGGGCCAACCAACCAGCCACCCGGGAGATGGCAAAAATCGGGGTAAATAAATCATTGGGAATGCCTAATTTCCGATAAACCAATCCCGAATAGAAATCCACATTGGGATAGATACCTTTTTCGCCGTAGATATCCACCACTGCCTGTTCTAATTCTAGGGCGATATCGTAGTATTCATCGGAACCTAATTCCGCGAATAATTGTTCGGCAAGATTTTGTAAAATCGTCGCCCGGGGATCCTTAACTTTATATACCCGGTGTCCAAAACCCATAACTTTTTGTTTATTGGCGATACATTTTTCCACATAGGGACGAACATTAGCCACCGAACCGATTTCCTCTAACATTAACAATACTTCCTCGTTTGCCCCACCGTGGAGGGGACCGGCGAGAGTTCCCACTGCTGAAGCGATGACACCGTAGGGGTCGGTTAAAGTGGAAGCCGTCACCATGGCCGAAAAAGTCGAGGCATTCATGGTATGTTCGGCGTGGAGGGTCAAACAGACATCGAAAACTTTCGCCGCTAAATCCGTCGGTCGTCTTTCCGTCAACATATAGAGGAAATTGGCCGCATAATCAAGACTATCGTTGGGCTGAATGGGGTGATTACCTTTGCGAATCAATTGAAACGCCGCCACCATGGTGGGTATTTTCGCTAATAGCCGGACTACTGCCTGACGGATATATTCGGGATTATCCAAGGCCCGCCTGGCATAGTATAAACCCAAAGCCGCCGCCGAAGTTTGTAGCGCATCCATGGGATGACCTTTTTCGGGGAAGCATTTCATCATGTCTTCGATACGGTACTTGATGCGTCGATGATAACGGATTTCATCGGCAAATTCTTCCAGTTCCGCCCCCGTGGGCAGAGCACCCCAGATAAGGAGATAGGCGGTTTCGAGGAAGGTACTTTTTTCGGCGAGTTCCTCAATCCGAATGCCCCGATACTCTAAGATTCCCTTTTGCCCATCCACAAAGCTGATACTCGATTGGGCGGCGGGAATTCCTTCTAAACCTGGCCGATATTCACAAACTGTCATAGTTCTACTTTCCGTGGCGAAGATTAAGCCCTAACGCTAACTTACTTGATCTTTCCACCCTTACCGAAATTTTATAGAAAATTTTCGGTTCTGCCTCTCCCGTTCAGGATTGGGGAGAATTGGGCGGAAATTACCCCTATTTAGCGATTGCTTCGTCGATTTAGTCAACCCTGCCCGATCGCATTTTTTCTGGGCTTACTGTTGCGACTCTAGCTAGAGGACTTGATATTTATTTACTTTTATTGTAGCGAGACTATCTCGATCGACTCCATCAATCGATAATTTTTTTAAGTTTCTTCGGGATTAATATTTAACTCCCGCAGTTTTGCCGCTAACCTTTCGGCCCGTTGTCGTTCCGTTTCGGCCCGTTGTCGTTCCGTTTCGGCCCGTTGTCGTTCCGTTTCGGCCCGTTGTCGTTCCGTTTCGGCCCGTTGTCGTTCTTGGTTGTAACTGGTGAAAGGTTGACCATCGGGATAATACAAGAGTAACTCTGGTTGGGCCAATTCAAAACGAATGCCCAAGCGAGGACTGACCCAATTATCGAGATTTTCCAGACTTTCGAGCCGATTTTCCCGACGAATACAGCCGCCCAAATCATTTTTATCGGGATTATAAATGTAGTATTCTTCCACACCATAACGGTCATAAAACAGTAGTTTTCTGGTCATTTCCGTTTGGGTATTACCCGGAGAGAGAATTTCAAAAACCACTTGCGGGGGGATATTGTTCTCTTTCCACTGTTGATAGGAACCCCTTTCCCCTTTTGGTCTGCCAAAAGCTACCATGACATCGGGTGCTTGTCGAGTCTTATTATCTCCCTCCACGGGATACCAGAGTAAATCACCGGCGACAAAAACATCGGCATTATTGGCAAATAACCAGTCTAAATTCGCTTTAATCGTCGTAATCCAGCGAAATTGTCTTGTATTGTCGGCCATCGGTTTACCATCGCTATCGGGATAGACGATTGTGGTTTTCGGGCTGTCGTCGAGTTGTCTAACCATTGCTTAACCCTAGAATTTCGTCTTTGCTTCCTTAATAGTATAACTTTACTACAAAAAATCGGAGCAAATATTTAGGGACGGTGATGATCCTAAATCCTGTTTAAAAAGTATGGGAGAGTGGGAAGTGGGGAAGTGGGGAAGTTCAGTTATATCATTTTTCACAAGTAATGGCAGCGATGGTTAATTGCCCTAACTCCTCTCCCAGAACAAACGGGAGAGGTCTTTTGATAGACTAGAGTTATAGCCCCAGAGTAAGGAGCTAGGGGCGAGAAAAGCTTAATAATTGAGATAAACCGATCGAGCGAGAATATCGTCTAGAATTAATTAACTCAAAAAATCCTGACTGAATCTACCTTTAAGCGAACTTTTCTAAAAATGATGGCTGAATTACTGAGTCTAGTTCCTGCCAAGTCCCTCGAAACTGATGTAGTGGTAGGGGAAGCGCCGGCAGTATGTCCCCTTCCTCCAGTCACGGTTAGTAATGATACCCTACTTATTTCCCTGATCGATCGCCTGCGACGTACTTTGGAAAATCATCGTGGCGAAAATCAAATTGTGGTGATGCAGGATTTCCCGGATCCCGATGCTCTTTCTAGTGCCTGGGCCTATCAAATTATCGCCGAACAGTACGATATTCACTGTGATATAGTCTATGCGGGTACTCTCTCCCATCAGGAAAATGTCGCTTTGGTAAAACTAACGGGTTTACCGGCTAAACGTTGGGGAGTCCATACCCTCAAGGATAGAGATCTTTCGGTTTATCAGGGTTGTGTTTTCGTCGATGGTCAGGGAACCAATAGTCAGTTAACCACTCTGGTTAAACAGGCAAAAATTCCCATTATTGCCGTGATTGATCATCATACTCGCCAAGGGGATCTAGAGGCGGAATTTGTCGATATTCGTCCCCAAATCCGGGCAACAGCGACGATATTAACCCAATATATCCAAAAAGGGTTAATAAGTTTTAATACTAGCGATACCGTCCATGTTAAGTGTGCCACAGCTTTGATGCACGGATTGCGATCGGATACGAATAATTTAATGCAAGCGCAAGAGTGTGAATTTATCGCTGCTGGTTATCTCAGTCGTTTCTACGATGCTCAATTATTAAACGCTGTCCTGCAATCGGCCAGATCCCGACGGGTGATGGATGTGATTGAACGGGCCCTGAAAAACCGTATTATTAAAAATAATTATTCGATCGCCGGGGTCGGTTATTTGCGTTATGATGACCGAGATGCGATTCCCCAAGCTGCCGATTTTTTGGTGACAGAAGAAAATGTTCACACGGCTTTAGTTTATGGTATCGTTCACGATGAAGATGAGGATATCGAGTTAGTCATCGGTTCTATGCGTACCAGTAAAATTACCCTAGATCCCGATGAATTTCTCAAGGAAGCTTTCGGACAGGATAACCAAGGTCGCTTTTTTGGTGGTGGTCGTTACATGGCTGGAGGTTTTGAAATTCCTATCGGTTTCCTCGGTGGTTTTAATAATAATGCCGAATACGCAAAACTCAAGTGGGAACTGTATGACACCCAAATTAAACAGAAACTTTCCCATCTAGTTAACCCCGATGAAAAGGTAATTCGCACCTAGGTATTAAATCTCAGCTATTTATTATCATCACAAAGACCGACCCTAAACTGATATGAAACTTTATTTTGTGCGTCATGGATTAGCAGGACAATCGGGGGATTATCTCAACGATAGGGAACGTCCTTTAACCGAGGAAGGTAAGACAAAAACTGCTAAAGTTGCCCAAAGATTAGGACAGTTGGGGGTGAAATTTGACCTGATTTTGACTTCTCCCCTGGTGCGTGCCGTGCAAACCGCCGAAATTTTGCAAAAAGCTGGTTTGAGCCGTAAAATTGAGCAATTTAATCCCCTATCACCCAACGGCAATCTTCAAGATTGGGTGCAGTGGTGGCAAAAGTCCGACTATCAGCGAGAGGAAAATGCGATCGCACTGGTGGGCCACGAACCAGATTTAGGCTATTGGACGGAAATGCTAGTTTGGGGCAAGTTTCAAGGAAAATTATCGGTCAAAAAAGCGGGAATAATTGGTCTAGAGGTTCCCAATCAACAAAATCCCCTAGGCAAGTGTCAGTTATTCTGGTTGACAGCGCCAAAATTACTCCTCTAGGAATTAATACTAAATCCGTTGAGTAGAGGCTAGTTATGAGGAGAGGCACTCAGGCAAAACGGAAAGTAAATAATCAGTTTTTAATAACTGGATTTAGTATAAAATAAGGCTTTTAACAGGTCAAAATCCTTATTTTAAAAGGGTTTTACCATTATTCAGCAAACCCTATCTAGAAAAAAGAGTCTCTGTATCGGGGATAGTTACCTCTAGAGAAGATGGGGAAAAAATCGGGATTAAAGTTGAGTCAATTGATCTTTTTCCTGAGAAAAAAGATTTACCTAGCATTGAGGAAATGATCGGAATTTTGGGAGGAAGTAATTAATTCGTTGATCAAAAAAGCTACACTACTGCGATTCTTGTGTTTTTTTAGCTTTCCTGAAAAATGAAAAGGATAAAATTAATGATCGTACTTTTGTTCTCAAAGCAGCCGAGGATGGTTAGGTAATCCGTCACCGCCGCCTACTCTAGTGCAGTGGAAGCCAGTCGCCTAAAGCGATCAAAACTATCCAGGGTGCAGGAGTTGAACCTGCCTAGCACGAATTATGAGTTCGTTGCCTCAACCGCTCGGCCAACCCTGGGTTATACTATTAACTCATTATAGATCGGTAATTACTCTGAACGTGAAAATTCAGCCCCACTAAGATGAAAAAATTTGCAATCAGTACCTCCTTGCAGTTAGGACTCCTTTTGATGGTAGCCATGTTAGCCGCCGGTTTCGGTAGCGGTTGGGTAGCCTATCAATTGGGAATCGCCTCCCTGAAGGGAGTCAGTCAGCCGGATATCAACCCCGCTAAAAAGTTTACCAACGATCGCACCAGTTATGGACGCAATCAGACTTTTATCCCCGTGAAGGAAGAAGAGGTGCTGAAAAGAGTGAGAGTTTATATGCAACAACAGAAAAACAAACCGCAATCAAAGGACGAAACCAAAGGATAGGCTTTAAAAAAGGCGAATTTTGCCTTTTCGCTATGGATAATCAGGATTTATTGACTCGTTTAATTTTAGTCTTTTTACTAATCGTCCTCAATGCTTTTTTCGTAGCGGCGGAATTTTCGCTTGTGTCGGTCCGTCGTACCCGCATCAGTCAGCTAGTGGCTGCGGGAGATGTGCCAGCGCAGACGGTCCAATCTCTACAAAGAAGTCTCGATCGCTTACTTTCCACTACCCAATTAGGTATCACCCTTTCTAGTTTAGCTTTAGGTTGGATTGGGGAGAGTACCATGACCGTTTTTGTGAAGAAATTACTAAGTTTTTTACCCTTTTCTTTAAACTGGCAAAATCTTCTCTCCCATGGCTTCTCTCTTTGTCTAGCTTTTTTAATTGTTGCCTATCTCCAGATAGTTTTTGGGGAACTTTATCCCAAATCCCTAGCTTTAATTTATGCCGAACCGATGGCGCGATTATTAGCAGCACCTATTGGCGTTATTTCCAGGATTTTTAAGCCTTTTATCGGTATTCTCAACCAATCAACTCGTTTTTTATTGGTTTTAACCCGTATTCCCGAAGTGGATCTACAGCGTTCTAGTCGGGTAACTTCCGAGGAATTACAATTAATTATCAGCATGGAAGGGGAATTAACGGGATTAGAAGCAGCGGAAAGGAAAATTTTAAACAATGTTTTCCAGTTTAGCGAAATCACTGCGGCAGAAATTATGGTTCCCCATAACCGTTTAATAGCTATTTCCTCGACTGCAACTTTTGAGGAATTATTGCTCCAAGTAGTTAACAGTGGCTATTCTTGTTATCCTGTGACAGGAGATTCTGGTGATGATATCCGTGGTCTGATCGATTTTAAAGATTTAGCTTTACCCCTTGCCGAAGGTCAGTTAAATTTAACAACACCGATTAAACCTTGGTTAAAACCTGTGCGTTTTTTCCCCGAAACCACTCCTTTAAATGAATTACTAGCAGTGATGCGGGAATCATCCTCAAAGATGGTTATCATTGTGGATGAATTTGGCAGAACAGCCGGTTTATTAACCCTAAAAGATTTAATTGGCGAGATTCTAGGAACTTTTTCCCCTAGTGATGAATCGGGAACAGTGGAATATCAACTCCTCGATGAATCAACTTTTCTCGTACAAGCACAAATGAATTTAGAGGACGTGAACAAAGCATTAAATTTAAGCTTACCCTTGGCCGATGAATACCAAACCCTAGCCGGTTTTATCCTCCATCATTGGCAAAAAATACCGAGGGTGGGAGAACAATTATATTACCAAAATTTAGAATTTACCATTATTTCTAAGGTAGGCCCTCGCTTGGAACAAATTAAGATTTATCGACAACAACCATCCTAAGTATATAAACAAGAAACAACTTTTCTCATTTATCCTTCCTGATTGTTAATACTAAATCCAGTTATTAAAAACTGATTATTTATTGCCTCTTTTGCCTATTGCCTATTGCCTATTGCCTATTGCCTTTTGCCTATTGCCTTTTGCCTTTTGCCTATTGCCTTTTACCTTTTACCTTTTACCTTTTACCTTTTACCTTTTACCTTTTGCCTTTTGCCTTTTGCCTGTCCTCATAAGCAGCCTATACTCAACGGATTTAGTATAATCGAGTCAATAGCTGCCCACTCCTGTCACCATGAAACACCTTTTGACAATCCTCCCCCTCAGCTTGGGATTAATTGCCCTCACCCCCGCAAATTTGCCCCTAGAACGCCTTGAAATCTCACAATTGGGAACATCTACGGGATACGATGAACGACTGCTAACGGACAAAAAAACCCTACTACAAGCGATCGATCATAGTTTACGTTATCTGAATAGCTCGGCGGCGATCCGTGCCTATCAAAATTATCCTATTCCAGAAATAACTCGTCAGCGAGTGCAGCGTTCCTTAGTAAGGTTTCGTCAATTAGTGCAGAATTCTCCCACTCCCGCAGCTCTACAAAAGGCAGTTAAAAAAGAATTTATTTGGTATCGTTCTTTAGGTAATGATAGCCAGGGAAATGTTAAATTTACTGGTTATTTTGAGCCAATTTATCAAGCAAGTCGGCAAAAAAACGCCGAGTATAAATATCCTCTCTATCGCCGACCTGCTAACTTTTCTCGCTGGTCTAAACCCCATCCAGCTAGGGTAGAATTAGAGGGAAAAGATGGTTTACTGGGGGAAAATAGCCGTCTAGCGGGATACGAATTAGTCTGGTTAAAAGATCGCCTAGAAGCTTATTTAGTTCATGTGCAAGGTTCGGCAAAATTACGTTTACCCAATGGTCAAATTATGAGCATCGGTTTTGATGGCAATACCGAGCATCCCTACACAAGTCTGGGAAAAGAAATGATTGCCGATGGTATTTTTCCTGCTGAGGGTTTAACCTTACCAATGGTTTTGGATTTTCTCAGAAATAATCCCGAGCAATTAAAGAATTATATTCCCCGCAATAATCGGTTTATTTTCTTTCGAGAAACCCACGGTGCGCCTCCCACTGGTAGTATTGGAGTTCCAGTTTTACCAGAAAGATCGATCGCTACAGATAAAAGTATTTTTCCCCCCGGTGCTTTAGCGGTAATTGAGACAGAAATTCCCGAGGGAAATCTTAATAAAAAATTAGTTAGTCGCTATGTTCTTGATCAAGATACTGGCAGCGCAATTAAAGGTACTGGGAGGGTAGATATTTTTATGGGAACAGGAAAAAATGCTGGCGAGCGAGCCGGTTTAATTAATACTCCCGGTCAATTATATTATTTATTATTGAGGGAATAGGAAATATAGCGTTTCCTAAGCTAGTGAGGTACACCTATTTTTCTTCCCTCTTGCCTTTTGCCTAAAATCCATAACTTTTGTACCTCAGCAGACTGAAAAATGCTCTACTATAGGTAAAATTAAGATAGACTTCCCAGAATCAGTTATCATACTTAAGTGAGAATTTAAACAATAGAATCATGAAAAAAACTGTAAATATAGATTGGTCGGATTGTGGTCCAATTACTTTAGTAGTCGTGCAGCCGACTTCTTTTTGTAATCTTAATTGTGATTACTGTTATTTACCTGATCGCCATTTAAAAAATACCCTATCCTTAGATTTAATCGAGCCGATTTTTCAGAGGGTTTTTAGTAGTCGTTTTCTCCAAGATAATTTTACCATTTGCTGGCACGCGGGCGAACCCTTGGCAGTTCCCATTAGTTTTTATGAAAGTGCCTTTGCTAAAATTGCGGAAGTTAGCGAGAAATATAATCAGCAGGGTTACTGTTTTCGTCATTCAGTACAAACTAACGCCACTTATATTAACGATGCTTGGTGTGAATTATTTAAAAAGCATGATGTTTATGTGGGAGTCAGTCTTGATGGACCGGCTTTCATTCATGATATCCACCGGCAAACCCGCAAGGGAACTGGCAGTCATGCTGCTACCATGCGGGGGATTTCTTTCTTGCAAAAACATGAAATTGATGTGAGTATCATCGCAGTTTTAACAGAAGATTCTCTCGACTATCCCGACGAAATTTTTAACTTTTTTTGGGATTATGGTCTTACTGATGTGGCTTTTAATATGGAAGAAACCGAGGGGATTCATTCGCAATCTTCTTTAGATAAATTAGGTATTGAACAACGTTATCGCCAATTTATCGCCAGATTTTGGCAGTTAGTCACGGCTAAACAAGGAGAATTTAAGCTGCGGGAATTTGAATCGATCTGTAGTTTGATTTATGCCGATGAACGCTTAGAAAATACCGATATGAATCGACCTTTTATGATTGTCAATTTTGATAATCAAGGTAATTTTTCTACCTTTGATCCGGAATTACTATCGATTAAAACCCAACCCTACGGCGATTTTATTTTTGGTAATGTTTTGACCGATTCCCTAGAATCTATCTGTGAAACTGAGAAATTTCAAAAAATTTACGCTGATATGCGCGGTGGAGTTGATTTATGTCGGCAAAAATGCGATTATTTTGGGGTTTGTGGGGGTGGTGCTGGTAGTAACAAATATTGGGAAAATGGCACTTTTAACTCCACAGATACTAAAGCCTGTTTATACCGGATTAAGTGTATCACCGATATAGTTCTCGATCGCCTAGAAAATTTATTAGAAGTTTAGGGGAGTCGGGTGTTAGGGTGTGGGGTGTGGGGAGAATAAATAAAATAATCTCCTATCTCCTGACTCCTAACTCCGGGAGCATCTCACCTTTGTAGCCCCTAAATCAGGTTTTTATGTCAAGCTATTTTGAAAGCCTTGCTAGAAAAAAGTTCTAGGGATAAGTATAATTACTCACTTGCATAAATGAGATGCTCCCTGGGTTATGCTTCCCTAACGCACCCGACTGGACTTTAGATTTTACATTTTACAAGTCTCGACGCGAGAGAAGAGACGAAAACACCCCACCTACGCCAGACGGAATCCAATCCATTCATCACAGGGAGGTGTCCTAGGGGTGCTTTTAGGTCAAAAGTAACATCTTTGTAGCATATCCAGCTATTATTCTCCAGATTAATCTGATTCATCCAGCTATTATTCTCCAGATTCGCCAGCATTTGTATCCAGCTATTATTCACTCGCCAGCCTACCCTATCTCCGAAAGCGTCCCAAACTCTTCTATTATACTGCCGCGTCCCACCGAGTTCGCGGTAGATTTTCGCCTGCACAGAAAAGCCAAATTTTCCGTTACTATATTTCAACCATAATTGGTCAATGGTTCGCAAATCTTCGCAGGGAAAATTATCGATATCCTCCTCTCTCAGCCATCTCTCTTTTGTTCGATTGGCTACCTGTAGCATCACTCTTGCGGTTTCCTTGTCCGCTTCTTTCCATTGCTGCCGTTTCAGTAAATCCTCTAAGTTCCGATAATCGATTCCTTTGGCACTTTTAAGCTGAATAGATGGGGGAGTTTGTGGAATAGTTGTCTGGGGTATAGATACTGATGTTTTTATCGGCAAAGCTGACAACACTTCCGAGGCGGATTGATAGCGTTTTTTTGTGCCGAACTCGATTAATTTATCCAGAATATTCCCTAACTCATTACTAACAGGATTATTAACTAACCACTGTCGCCATACCCATTGGTGTTCCCCCCCATCGAATAAATCAAAGGGAGATATTCCTGTTAATAAATAAAGGCAAGTTACACCCAAACTATACAAATCACTGGCATTAACTGCCTTGCCATTTCCCTGTTCTGGGGCAATATATTCGGCAGAACCGATAATTGTTCCTGTAATGGAACGATTTAAAGGACTGACAAATTTTGCCGCTCCAAAGTCCACTAAAATTAATTTATTATCGCTTTTTCTGCGAATAATATTTTCGGGTTTAATGTCGCGATGAATTACTTGTTTACTATGAATAAATTCTAGAATCGGTAAAATCTCTGACAAAAGATGTTTAATTTTGGCTTCGTTAAATACTCCTTCCTGTTTTAATTCTTGTTCGAGATTTTGTCCTTCGATATATTCCTGTACGAGATATTGTCGCCCGTCATTACCGGTAAAATAGGCGTAAAGTTCGGGGATTTGTGGGTATCTTCCCAAACTATCTAAACGAATCGCTTCTTCTTTAAATAATTCTGCTGCTTTCTGTAAAGTTCCTGTTCCCTGCGCTGACGGGAAAAATTGTTTAATTACACAATAGGGTTTTGAGGGTTTATCTTCATCTATGGCTTGAAATGTCTTGCCAAAACCCCCTTGACCGATTAATTTTAGCGCTCGATAACGTTCTCTGAGCAGTAATTGAGAACCGCACTTATGACAGAATTTATCCGTGGGGGTGTTTTGGTGCGAACAATCGGGATTGAGACAGAGACTCATAGCCGTTTGACAAGTGTGGGAAGATTAACACTTATTATAGAAAAAGAAAGCAAGCTAGGGCGACTCTAGTGGGCAAATTTTCTGATAATTCGCTGAAAATAAGGTGACAGGTATGGTCAATTCACAACCCGTTATACTTTGTCCATACCACAATTTAGCCATTTTGTCAAAAAAATTTTGACTTTGCAACAAAACTACACAAAAATTAGATCAACGTTGTTGGGGAAAAAAGGGATAATTGGCGAAAGTGTTTGGTTTTGCTCAAGGGAAAAATCTAGATTTAGCAAGGGTTTTAAGACAACCTAGACCATAAAAACCTTAAAAATTACAACAAGAGCCATCATAGCATAATGGAAAATTGTACCAGAATCGCTGGAAGTATTGCAACCTCGTAAATAAATAAAAATTATTCTCAATAAATTCTTAAGTAAAAATAAATATTACCGATTGTAAATTTAAATATTTTTAAGTATTGAAGGTATTTACATAGAAAATACTTATCATTTTTCCTGATTGCCTCTGACTTTTCCCTCCCCAGAGTAATTTTGGGGAGTCAGTCGTCGATACCAAACTAGGCTAAACTCTATAGGAGAAACCCGATGACTAACTTGATTATTTCGCAAAAATATGGCTAAAAAGCTCGATTTTGTTATTCCCGCCGTCGGTGGAGTCACAGGAGCCAATTTATCTGCTTGTCTGGGAAATATTGGCTTAGTCGGCGGATTTGGCGGTATAAGCGTCGGTTTAGTGGGAATGACGGGGATTGGCATCCTGACAAGTTCGGCAATTTATGCCAGTCTGCAAGGACTAGAAACAAACGATCACAATGTCGGGTTAGCTTTGGGGACAGGAAGCCTTGGCGGAATCGGTATCTACTCTACCTTTGGGGGTGTGGGAGTCGCGGTTAAAGGTACAGCTTTCGGTGTTGGTGTCGGTTCTATGGCGATCGCTGGTGGCCTAGTCGGGTTAGGAATCTACGGAGTGATGAAAATGTTATCTCCCACCTACTCCAACGATAATTTTTATAGGAATCTAGAATTTTTTGATCGCATTACTAGAGAGTACGAAGAAGCTTTATTTTGGCAAGAAGTTACGCGAAAATATAAAAATCTAGAGGCAGAACTACAGCAACTGTTGGAAGAAGTATCTATTCAGGAAAATCAACAGTTAGATTCTACAGAAATTACTATTCCAGAGCGTTTATCTTGGCAGTGTTTCCAAACTCTTAAAGGTCATCAGGAAAATATTGGGGCGATCGATGTTAGCTCTGATGGTAAAATTATCGCTAGTGCGGGAGAAGATCAAACCATAAAACTTTGGCAGCGAGAAACGGGTAAATTAATTTATTCCTTTGTGGGAGTTAATGAACCGATCCAAACTCTGGCGATAAGTCCTAACGGTAAATCGATTATTGCTGGTGGATTGGATGGCAGAATTAGTCAGTGGCAATTAGACACTAAGCAGTATAAAAGTAGTTTTTTCGCTCGTGTCAATGCTCCCCATAGCCACGATGGTGTAATTTTACAATTAGCTTTTGCTGCCAATGAAAGATTTATTGTTAGTGCTAGTAATGACAAAACTCTGCGAATCTGGGGTTATCATACAGGAGAATTAAAGCGAACTTTAATCGGTCATGAGGAGGCAGTTAATACCTGTGCTATTAGTCCCGATAGCCAAATTATTGCTAGTGGTAGTGATGATAAAACTATTAAATTATGGCGATTTGATCATAGTTATGCTTATCAAACTTTTATCGGTGACAGGGCAGCCGTTAACAGTTTAGCTTTTAGTAATGATGGTCAATATCTAATTAGTGGCGGTAGTGATAAAACGATTAAAATCTGGGATATAAAGACAGGAGAAATTATTAAAAGTTGGCAGGCACACGAGCAGGCAATTATTAGTATTGCTATTAATCCTCATCGCCATTTAATTGCTAGTGCTTCCCGAACAGAAATTAAAATTTGGCAAGGACAAACAGGAGAATTAATTAAAACTTTACGGGGAACTGCTCCCTTAAAATTTAGTCCTGACGGTCAATTTTTAATTACAGGTAGTTATGGACATAAGGTAAAAATATGGTCAGAAATGTTAGGAGAATTAGAAATATTGCCCTCCGATTCCGAGGATTGGTGGGAGGTTTTAGAAATTTCTAAGAATGCCAGTTTTCCAGAAGTTAAACAAAGATATTATCAGCTTGCTCGTCAGTATCACCCCGATCACAATTCCTCCGCCATGGCGATTAAAATTATGCAAAAAATTAATCGAGCTTACGAGCGGTTTTTATTTTCTATCTCGCAACAGTAAAAGTGTGAGCCTAGGTTCAAGTATTTAACTATCTTTCGATTCTCCCTTAATCCCCCCTTAATCCCCCCTTGATAAGGGGGGTGCCGATAGGCGGGGGGATCTCCCTTGATAAGGGGGGTATCTGATAATTTTTAACGCCTACCTACTTACCTCACCCTTAAGATAACTGCTATAATTATTCGATTCAAGAGCCAAAAGTAAAACCAGAAATATAGAGAGCTTAGTAACAAGCTCTCTATAAAGTTTAGGTATTCTACCACTTATCTTCCAGACTAGGATCTGTTAGCAGTATTCAAGCTACCCACTTGAATATTCAGATTAATTTTTTGTCCTTCTCGGCTAATTTCTACGGGTAAATTATCGCCGATTTGAGTGTTATCAACAATTTCCTGAACCGCATTGGGATCGGTGACATTCTTACCACCTACAGACTTTAACACATCACCCGATCGCAATCCCGCTGCTGCGGCGGGAGAATCTCTCATCACCCGCACTAACAAGACACCAGAATCATCGGGGATAGTCCAATTATCAGCCATGGGACTATCGGCTAATTGTTCTTTTACCTCTGGGGTTAACTGTACCATTTGAACACCGAGATAGGGATGTTCCACCTTACCCGTGGCGATTAATTGTTCAGCGATTCTTTGGGCAGTTTTAATCGGAATAGCAAAACCTAAACCCTGGGCATTTTGAATGATAGCAGTGTTAACTCCGATAACTTCTCCCCGAGCATTTAACAAAGGTCCGCCGGAATTTCCGGGGTTAATTGCCGCATCGGTTTGCAGGAAATCCACCCGTTTATCACTAGCACCAATTTGGGAGCCATTGCGTTCCTTGGCGCTAATAATTCCCGTGGTGACAGTGTTATCTAATCCCAAAGGATTACCGATAGCGATCGCCCATTCTCCCACCTGTAAACTATCAGAATTACCTAATTTAACCGTGGGTAAATTGCTCGTTTCCACCTGTACCACTGCCACATCAGTTAAAGGATCACTACCTAAGACTTTACCATCAATAGTGCGACCATCTTTGAGGGTGACAGTCACCTTATCTGCTCCCTCGACAACGTGAGCATTGGTGATAATTTTACCGTCATTACTGATAATAAATCCTGAACCCGTGCCTCTTTGAACTTGTCTCTCTCCTCGCTCCGGTATTTGGGAACCGAAGAAGCGACGGAAAACAGGATCGTTAGCAAATTCCGAAAAAT
Source organism: Microcystis sp. M169S2 (assembly GCF_020245865.1). Taxonomy (NCBI): domain Bacteria; kingdom Bacillati; phylum Cyanobacteriota; class Cyanophyceae; order Chroococcales; family Microcystaceae; genus Microcystis; species Microcystis sp. M169S2. The sequence goes on along the minus strand of NZ_JADBUB010000033.1, from coordinate 28,284 downwards.
CACCGCCTCTATTGACTTCCCTAGAAGCATTAATTCTCACCACCGCCGGCCCCACTTCTTGCACCACAGAAGCGACAAAATTGGTGGGAATAACTAGGGTTGAGGGAGCGGCTGCGGCTGCTGTGGAGGGGCGAGGATTATTGGTAGCGGTGGCAATATTTTGGGCTAATTCTAGAGGATTTTGGCTGTAGGCATAGGTGGCACCGATGCCTAACCCGGCACCCAAAACCAGTAAGGAGGAATAGGCAAAAAGTTTTTTCATTGCAGAAGATTTGGAGCGTTTGGGATTACCTTCGTTGAGCGGGGAGATATTATCGTTAAAAATATTGTGAGTCATAGTTTTTATTGTTTAACCATTTTGAGAAGGGAATAAAAGTCAGTCCTAATAATCGTGGGTGTGAGAGGAGTGTTTCGGAAAACGGCTTGGGACTGACTATCTCTAATTTAGGCGGGGGATATGAACTTACTGTGACGCAGACATGAACTTTTGATTACAAGCTCATTGTTTTATAGTTTTTGACAGCTATAAGCATTAATACGCATTGCACAAGTGAGATGCTCCTCAGCAGAATAGACTCACTACTATGGCGCAATTTAGTTTTTGGGTTGCATTAATTAACCTAATCTAGGGAAGATAACAATAGAAAAAACGGAATTGTGAGGATAGTTTTATGTTTTGTTAGCCTTTGGAATGCAGGAGAAAAGCCAATAACCAACCGCTTGCTAAACCGCTTAGATTTGTAACCGCAAGAATCAGAAAAATAGCGAAGGATCTAAAGTTTTTCTGGTCTAACTCCCTTGCAATATAAACCTGAGTAAATACTATTACCATGCTCCCTATTCCAGTTACTATTCCTTCAATAAAATTTCCTGACGTAAGGCTGAAAGTAATACCGCCTATTAATCCAGGAAAAGCCATGCAGAAAAGACCCAACAAAGCAGAAAGTAATGCCTGGGAAAGAGAGTCCGTCTTTAAGAAAATCGCACCCACAACCAAAAGCCCAGCCACAACCCCAGCCACAACCCCAGCCGCAGCCCAAAACCCAGCCACAGCAGCCACAACAAAAACCACCGCAACCCAAGCCACAACCACAACCCATAACCCATTCCCAGCCACAGCCGCAGCCCAAACTTGCCAGGGTGCTGAATTGGCAGCTAAAATGTAACCAATTGCACCATAAACAAGAAACACACCGATTAACCAATCCCAGGGAAGAGCTTGGAGTTTTTTCTGAAGAGAATTTTCAGAAGGTTTTGGGTTAACAGTTATGCGGAGGCTAGGCAAGCGGGAATCGAAAGGATACTGAAGAGAATTTTCAGAAGGTTTTGGGTTAACAGGGGCTGTTGTTTCAGCTACTTTTGGTTCGTTACTTGGCTGTGGGGGATTAACTATTTCTCGACGATATTTTTCTTCTACAGGAGGCGGTGGTAATTCCAATTGTTGTAACCAATCGGACATAGACTGAGGGCGGTTTTCTTTTTCCAAAGCCATCCCCAGAGTAATGGCTTTGTTAAGATGATCACTTAAATTAGGATTAATTTCTTTCGGTGATGTTAAAGGACGATTATCTAAACGGCGTTCCATTGAAGGAGTCGGTTTTTGACCAGTTACCGCATAATAAAAAGTAGCCGCAAGCGTATAAACATCGACACTAGGTTTACGATTACTTGTAATGTTTTCTAAAGCTCTATCTTGACTTTGAAAGTGTTCTACAATCTGTTCATAGGGGGCAAAATACAAATTAGCTCCTGAATTTGTGGAACTACTACTGGCCGGAATAATCTCTTTAGCAATGCCAAAATCAATCAAGATAGCATTCCCATTGGGTTGAATCATAATATTGTCAGGGTGAGCGTCTCGGTGTACCATTCCTGCTTGATGAACTGCCTCTAATGCGCTGCCAATTTGCCGAATATATTTTAAACATTCCGCTTCCGATAATTTTCCTTGAGTTTTCACCCTTTCCATCAAAGTTTGACCCTGAATAAAATCCATCACCAAACAGGGAACTTGACCTTCAGTAAAAAAATCGGAAATACGGACGATATGGGCATGGGGAGTCTGGGAAAATTTGGCTAACTTGCGCCCTTCCGCCTCAAATTGTCTAACATAATCCTCGTATTCCGTATCTCTTTTTTGCAAAATATCAGGAGTTTTGATCACCACTTCCAGGGTGAGTTGGCGATGACGTGCTTTATAGGTCAGGCCAAAACCTCCCCGTCCCAAGACCTCAAGGATCTCGTACTTGCCATTGTGGAGGAGTTGTCCCGCTTGCCAAACCATAGAATTTTGCGACAGTTATTTTTATCATACCAAAAAATCTGCTTTTGTCTCAAAATTGGCTTATGTTTTGGTATTTGAGTTTGTAGGGGCGAAGCATTCGGATAAAAAAATTACGGTTTCAGCGATAGGTTATTGCCCAAATGCTTCACCCTTACGGGAGTTTGGTGGTGCTTAAGTTTACACCAATGGCACGTCTTGCATCCCATTGTGGTTAGTGAGTTTATCGAACTGCAATCGCCCTTGATCCCCCCTTAATCCCCCCTTGATAAGGGGGGTTTGATCCCCCCTTGATCCCCCCTTGATCCCCCCTTGATCCCCCCTTAATCCCCCCTTGATAAGGGGGGTTTGATCCCCCCTTAATCCCCCCTTGATAAGGGGGGTTTGATCCACCCTTGATCCCCCCTTGATAAGGGGGGTTTGATCCCCCCTTGATCCCCCCTTGATAAGGGGGGTTTGATCCCCCCTTGATCCCCCCTTGATAAGGGGGGCATTTGATAATTTTTAACGCCTACCTACTTAGGAGAAAATGGGGGAGAAACTGTCGGAGTTGGTTGAGGAAATAAAATTTGCTTAATTTTATCTGTCACCCCAATAGATGTTAAAAAAGTCAAGGAAAGAGCTAGTAAACCTGTTGTTGCTGTCACTGCTGTCCAATTAATAACAATGGGTTGAGATATTTTAAATTGTTCTGGTTTGGGAATAGACAAACCTAAATCCTTAAACCATGCTTGCACTGACTGAGGACGTTTATCTGCGTCTAATTCCAATGCCCAAAGAATTGCTTTGTTGATATTAGGGCTGATTTTTGAATTGTAGGTTTTCGGCTCAATTAAAGGCGGATGATCAATTTTTCGAGTCATCGCATCTTTTCTAGTCATCGCATTCACTGGAATTTTACCCGTTAAAAGCTCGTATAACACGGCTCCTAAACTATAAATATCGGTAAAAGCTCCGCGTTTATTATTAAGAAAATAACACTCAATAGGCGCAAAACCTGAGGCTAATTCCTGGGTACGAATTTTGGTTAATTCTTCATCAAAATCTAAGGCTAAACCAAAATCAATTAAGACCGCTTCTGGTTTACCAGTCCGAATCATAATGTTACCTGGTCGAATATCTCGATGCAGAAAACGGCGACTATGTACCACCATTAAAGCCTGTCCAATCTGCTCAATGTAGCGTAAGGCTTCTTTTTCTGGTAAAATTTTTGTTGATCGCCGATCTAAGGTCGTCCCATCAATATATTCCATAACCATGCAGTTAGCTTTACCCTCTGAAAATAACTCTTTAACTCGCACGATATGAGGATGATCACAACCTTTTAATTTACTCGCCTCCTGCCAAAAAAGTTTCTGTAAACGCTTAGACTCCCACAATTTAAAACCCACATCCCTGGGCGTTTTGATCACCACTGAATCACCATTGCGATCGCTGGCTCGATAGGTAATGCCAAATCTTCCTTCACCCAATACTTCCTGAATCCTGTACTGGCCATCTTTAATTTTCTTGCCCAGATCCCAAACCATTAACTCCTAGCTCCTCTGCTCACAAACATTAATTAAACTTATTTTAATAGCGATGTCATTTTTCTAGAAGTATAACCTAATGTGGTGTTAACGACCGGCGACCGGCGACTGGCGACCCAATTAGATAAATTTGACCTAATCTTAGGTTTTATGGCTAGGATTATCTCTTGTCTTTTTTCTCCTCCTGTCTCCTCATCTAAGGGAAGATTTTTGATTTTTACAGGATTTCTATTAATCTTTCAGCAACTCTAAGCGATAACGATACAAAGCCACAGGACGATTCGGCGCTTGGAAATAATCCGGCGATTGGGGAGAAAGATAAATGGCTGTCACCTGATCGCCTAGAATTTTATTAGGAGATAATAACTGATAGGCGGTGGTGGTTTCCACCTCATTAAGATAAGTATTGGTTTCTCCCCGGAAAATTTGTTGACTGATTTCTGTGGCAATAAATTGATTTCGGCTAGGAGTTTCGCTATTTCTGGCAATTACGGTGGAAATTAGTTGATGAGCGCCGCGTAAAAAGGTAATCTGACGATTGGGATTATTAGGGTCAGTTTTTACGGATAATACCGATTGATTACCTAAGTAGGCGCGACTAATTGCTAAACCATTAAAGGATCGATCGGCCACAATTGATGGTTTACTGATAATAGTGGATAAAAAGGCAGCATTTATCGGTCTGGAAATAGCTTTCTCGATGAATCTCACCGGAAACTCGATCGATTTTTCTAGGTAACGACGATTACTTTCAAAACCGGGTGTGATAATCTGGGGAGAAAGAGGAGCGGTTAAATCGATTAGGGTACTGGTGACAGTCCAACTGCCCACCATCCAATCGGGATAAACTAAATCTCCACTGGCAAAACTAACCACTGGTTTAGTCATCCAGCGAGGATAATTAGTTAAGCGATCGCTTAAATTTCCCGCTATAGATAATTCTAAATGGTTACTACAGCCTAGAATCAATACTAACAAGAACAAAATTATCCTTTGCATGGGTAAAAATATTTTTTAAGTAATATTCTTTAATTATGAACGATTTTATCAACTCCCAAGCCTTTAATCTCGATTCGGCAGTAATTCCCATCGCACCGACCGGTTTTAAATCCGGTTTTATTGGCATTATTGGTCGTCCTAATGTGGGCAAATCTACCCTGATGAATCAATTAGTGGGACAAAAAATCGCCATTACTTCCCCCATCGCTCAAACTACCCGCAACCGTTTACGTGGCATTGTCACCGACGAGCGCTCTCAGATGATTTTTGTCGATACTCCTGGCATTCACAAACCCCATCACGAATTAGGCAAAGTTTTAGTTAAAAATGCCGAAAACGCCATAAATTCTGTAGATTTAGTTTTATTTGTTGTCGATAGTAGTAATTTTTTGGGCAATGGCGATCGCTATATTGCCGATTTACTGACTAAAAACCAAACTCCCACGATTTTAGGGCTAAATAAAGCCGATCAGCAACCGGAAGCCCCGGAGCCTATCGACGATAGTTATCGCACCTTAGCGGCGGAAAATAACTGGCCTCTGCTCAAGTTTTCGGCACTGGAGGGGACGGGAATCGAAGAACTGCAAAATCTGTTAATTGATTCCCTCGAAGTCGGTCCCTATTACTATCCCCCCGATTTAGTCACCGATCAGCCGGAAAGGTTTATTATGGGCGAATTAATCCGCGAACAGATTTTACTGCAAACCCGTCAGGAAATTCCTCATTCTGTGGCGGTGGTGATTGAACGCGTCGAGGAAACTCCCGCTTTAACCAAGGTTTTTGCCGCCATCAATGTGGAACGAGCTTCCCAAAAAGGGATCGTCATCGGTAAAAATGGCAGTATGTTAAAAGCGATCGGCTCTTCCGCTCGATCGGCTATTCAAAAGTTAATCGCCGGGGAGGTATATTTAAAATTATTTGTGAAGGTAGAACCGAAATGGCGACAATCTCGCTCACTTTTAGCAGAATTTGGCTATCGCACCGAGGAGTGAATTGGGTTGTAGGGTGTGGGGTGTGGGGTGTAGGGTGTGGGGTGTGGGGTGTGGGGTGTGGGGTGTAGGGTGTGGGGTGTAGGGTGTAGGGAGAAGCTTTTTTCAGTGATCAGTAAACAGTAAACAGTAATCACTGAACTGAAAACTCACATCTGATAACTGATAACTGATAACTCACATCTGATAACTGATAACTGATAACTGATAACTGATAACTGATAACTGATAACTGAAATGACCGATATTAAAACCCTAATTAAACAGGTACACCAAGAGGCAAAAAAAGAGGATTTTCCCATCGATACCCTGATTTACCAAGAGGCAAAAAAAGACCCCTTTGAACCGGTTTTGTATGCTGGTAATCTTGCTAGTCAGTTATGCTTTTTTGGCCGGGATTTAGGACGAGATGAAGTGTATGCAGGACAACCTTTGATCGGGGCTGCTGGTAGAATGGTAAGAGAGGGATTTTTTCAAGCTTGGCAGGGGAGAAAATCCCATGATCGTCAAGAGTTATTATCGGTGTGCGATCGAATTTTCTTGACTAATACAGTTCCCTACAAACCGCCGGGTAATAAAGCTTATTCTGGGGAAGTGAAAGATCGTTTTCGTCCATTTATAGAAAAACTGCTCGTTTTTTATTGGCAAGGTGATCATATCATTCCCCTTGGTACGGAAGCTTTTAAATGGTTTGAACCCTACGGTAAACCGAAAGAAGTAGATAAATTCTATCTTGATAAAGAACGCTTTACCAAAAAACTGCTAGTTACCCTTACCGCTACCGATGAAGATGGATTAAAACAGCAAAAGAAAGTGACTTTATTGCCTCTCCCCCATCCTTCTCCTCTCAATCAAAGATACTATGCTCTTTTTCCTGATTTATTACAAAAAAGATTAACTGAATTTGCCTTTTAACTAATGAGAATTTACGGCAATCGTCCCATAAAAACCCTAGCAGGACAATTAACCCGTCCGACGACAGCAAGGGTCCGAGAAGCTTTATTTAATATCTGGCAACAGAAATTATCCGGCTGTCGTTGGTTAGATCTTTGTGCGGGTAATGGTTCCATGGGTGCGGAAGCTTTATGTCGAGGTGCGAGTCTAGTAATCGGAATTGAACAATCAGGACGCGCTGGCGAAATTATTAAGGAAAATTGGCGCAATTTAGCAACTTCTCACCAGCAATTTCAATTAATTCGGGGGGATGTACTGACAAAGTTAGCCACTTTAGCGGGGAAAAGTTTTGATCTAATTTATTTTGACCCTCCCTACGAAAGCGGGTTATATTTACCGGTACTAACTGCCATCTCTCAATATAATTTATTAGATTCTCTGGGGGAAATTGCCGTGGAACATAATCCCAAATCTTGGCCAGCAATTAATCTAGAAGGTTTAACCATTTGTCGTCAGAAACGCTACGGCAATACCACCTTAACTTTTTATCAAAAAGCAGTTATCTCCTGACCACTGACTTGAAAGAGGGTGTAGGGTGTGGGGTGTGGGGTGTGGGGAGAATAAATAAAAGCAATCTCCTGACTCCTGCCGGAAATAGTCAATTTTATTGGGCAGCCTAGAAAAATTATTATTTCTCAACAAAATCACATAATTTGTCACTTTTCTTGACAATTATCCTGAGCAACCCGAGAAACTTTCTGGCAACCGCAGTTAATCGCCCCCTATTTAAGCTATTTAAAGAAACATCAGAGCTTATTTCGATAAAATTCGCAGTAAATAGGCTATAGCCTCCTAAAACACTTAAAATCCTTCTCCTAGTCCTTTTTTTGACCTAAAACTACCCCGAAGTTTCCTGACACGGCAGCCGAACTCTCTCCCCTTAACCCTTGCTGCTCCCCAGAATATCACCTAGTTTTTGTATAAATTTATACCCGATAAAAATAGTCGGGTATATTTGACACCAAGATTTTGCCGGTGATAGGATGTTTGTACATCAGTTGACGGCAAGACAGGAAAATCATGACCCTAGCGACAAACATCGAAACCTCAAAATTCATCCCCACCTTTACCCGCTTGGTTTCTAAGGAAGGAGGGACCTCCTACCCCCTGAAAGCGCTGAATATCTGCGAAGAAACCTTTGCCCCCCTGGAAGTGGACTACGATTACGACCTCATCCGTCGCACCGTCACCAGAGAAAGCATTCAAGCAGGTCCCAATTCCATCTGGCGCTATCGTTCCTTTTTGCCGGTAGAAAGTGAAAATCCCATCGATGTGGGTACGGGTATGACTCCCCTAGTTAAATCCCACCGTTTAGCTCGGCGCTTGGGTCTAAAAAATCTCTACATTAAAAATGATGCCGTCAATATGCCCACTCTCAGCTTCAAAGATAGAGTGGTATCCGTCGCCCTTACCCGGGCCAAAGAATTAGGTTTTACCACCGTTTCCTGTGCTAGTACGGGAAATCTGGCCAATTCCACCGCCGCTATTGCCGCTCACGCCGGTTTAGACTGTTGTGTTTTCATTCCCTCCGATTTAGAAGCAGGTAAAATTCTCGGCACCCTAATCTATAATCCCACGGTCATGGCGGTTAAAGGCAACTACGATCAGGTTAACCGTCTCTGTTCCGAAGTGGGTAATACCTACGGTTGGGGTTTTGTCAATATCAATCTGCGTCCCTACTATTCCGAAGGTTCCAAAACTTTAGGCTTTGAAGTGGCTGAACAATTAGGCTGGAAACTCCCCGACCATATTGTCGCACCTTTAGCCAGTGGTTCCCTCTTTACCAAGATTTATAAAGGCTTCCAAGAATTCGTCAAAGTCGGTTTGGTGGCAGATAAAGCAGTGCGTTTTAGTGGCGCTCAAGCGGAGGGTTGTTCCCCCATTGCCCAAGCTTTCAAGGAAGGACGGGATTTTGTCGCCCCAGTTAAACCCAATACTATCGCCAAATCGATCGCTATTGGTAATCCCGCCGATGGTGTTTATGCCCTTGATATTGCGCGTAAAACCGGCGGCAATATTGAGTCCGTCACCGATGCCGAAATTATCGAAGGTATTAAACTTTTGGCAGAAACGGAAGGCATTTTCACGGAAACTGCGGGCGGTACAACCATCGCCGTCTTGAAAAAATTAGTGGAAGCGGGTAAAATCGACCCCGAAGAAACCACGGTCGTTTATATCACCGGTAATGGTCTAAAAACCCAAGAAGCGGTACAGGGTTATATCGGTGAACCCCTGTTAATCGAACCGAAATTAGAAAGCTTTGAACGGGCCCTGGAACGTTCCCGCACCCTCGAACGCCTCGAATGGCAACAGGTTCTCGTCTAGAATTGATGTTCAGGGATGATGGGGCAATTATCCTCTTGCCTCATCTCCACAAGCAATTTAAATTCGCGTGCAGCTTACCGTCCTTTCCACTTTTTCCTTGATATCTATGGCTGTAAAAGTTCTCATTCCTACTCCCCTGCAAAAATTTACAGAAAATAAGGCTACCATCGAGTGTAGTGCTAGTAGTGTCGGTGATTTAATCGAATCCTTAGAAGCAAGTTTCCCCGGTATTAAGGCCCGCTTATGCGATGAAGAGGGCGCACCCCGGCGCTTTTTAAATTTCTACGTCAACAGTGAAGATATTCGCTTCCTCGATGGGACAAAAACCCCCTTAAAAGATGGCGATGAAGTCAGTATCGTTCCTGCGGTGGCTGGAGGTTAACCTCCCCATAAGTTTGTTTTCCGTCAACTGTAATTAGACCCCTAGAAAGTGATGTTTTCTGGGGGCTTTTATTCAGGTAAGTTTTAGTTAGGGTTGCCAGAAAAACCTAATCTTTGTGTCCTTTGTGCCTTTGTGGTTGTTCATATTATTATAAGCTGAGACACATTTGGTCAATTGCCATAGAAGTTCTCATCTAAGATTTGCTCTGGCAAGAAAGGACAAATTTGAGGATAATCATTTTCTGGGGGAATCCGAACACCAAATTGAGCAAGTTTCCCTTCCTTAATTGCCACTTGACGAGCATCTGGATAAGCTTCCTCGATAGCAGTTTCTAGATAGGATTTCAGGGAAGGTGTATTGCGTAAGTTTTTCTCAATTCGCTGGCGATGCTCAATAATAGAACAATACCAGCTATCCTTCATTGATGGCGGTGCGTCGTGCTGTACTTTTAATTTGAGCAAATGAGCCAAAAGAATCATCAAATTACTTTCTAAAGTTCTTTTTTCCGATTTTCCCAACTCGGTTAACTCCTCAATTAAGTTATCAGTATCCAGCGCAGCAAATTCCCGCTTCTGTAGGTGGCTAATTGTTGTTGCGAGCCATACTTGAAAATCTTGTTCGTAGAGAGTTTTGGACATAGCGATAAGTTGTTCCTTCGAGTCAATAACTAGATTGGTAACTAAGCGGCTACAATTCTCAAGGCGTTACTAATTTCTAGCTTCCCTTGTAGTTTACCAAAAAATCACCTAAAATTGAAACTATCTGTATCCCTTGCTGACTGCATCTGGCTCCCTACACCATTTTCTACTATCGTTGAGCAAACCGGCGAAAGATAAGGAGTTAAAACTATGCCTTTAAGTTGGAATGAAATTAAAAATCGCGCCATCGCTTTTCAAAAAGAGTGGGAAGGAGAGACTTCAGAAAAAGCAGAATCTCAGTCTTTTTGGAATGATTTTTTTAATGTCTTTGGCATTTCACGGCGTAGGGTAGCCAGTTTTGAGCAACCGATAAAAAAAGCAGATAATAAGCAGGGTTTTATTGATTTACTCTGGAAAGGAACGATTTTAGTTGAGCATAAATCGAAGGGGAAAGATTTAGAAAAAGCCACACAACAGGCTAAGGATTATTTTCCCAATTTAAAGGAACATGAGTTACCGCGTTATATTTTAGTCTCGGATTTTCAACGGTTTAAATTATATGATTTAGATTCAGGCAATCAATGGGAATTTGAATTAAGTAATTTTGTTGATAACGTTCATTTATTTGATTTTATTGCTGGTTACGAAAAGCGAGTTTATAAAGACGAAGATCCCGTCAATATTCAAGCTGCCGAGTTAATGGGAAAACTTCATGATTGCCTCAAAGAAATTGGTTATATAGGGCATGATTTAGAAGTTTATCTAGTGCGTTTATTATTTTGTTTATTTGCCGATGATACGGGTATTTTTAATAAGGGTATTTTCTGGGAATATATTGATCTACATACCAAAGAAGATGGCAGTGATTTGGCGATGCACATCGCTTATATTTTTCAGGTTCTGAATACACCAGAAGAAAAAAGATTAAAAAATCTCGATGAGAATTTAACTCAATTTCCCTACATAAATGGCAAGTTATTCGAGGAGTCATTACCCTTAGCGGCTTTTGATAGCAAGATGCGAGTCATGTTATTAGAAGCTTGTGCTTTTGATTGGGGAAAAATTTCCCCTGCTATTTTTGGCTCTATGTTTCAAGCGGTAATGAATCCAAAAGAGCGACGCAATTTAGGGGCGCATTATACCTCCGAGAAAAATATTCAAAAGGTGATTAAACCGTTATTTTTAGATGATTTATCCAGAGAATTTGAGAAGGTTAAAGGCAATCGCAATAAGTTACTAGAATTTCAGAAAAAGATTGCTAATTTATATTTTCTTGATCCTTCCTGTGGTTGCGGCAACTTTTTAATTATTACCTATCGGGAGTTACGAGATTTAGAGATTTTGGTATTACAGGAGTTAGATAAATTAGATAAAACGGGGCAGTTAGTAACAGATATTAGTACCATTATTCAGGTAGATGTCAATCAGTTTGCTGGTATTGAATACGATGAGTTTGCGGTGAGGGTGGCAGAGGTGGCAATGTGGTTAATTGATCATCAGATGAATATTAAAGTTAGTAATACTTTTGGTCAATATTTTGTGCGTTTACCATTAAAGAAAGCAGCAAAGATTGTTAATGGAAATGCCTTGCGGATTGATTGGGAGGAAGTTATCTCAAAAGAGAAGCTCAATTTTATTTTAGGTAATCCTCCTTTTGTGGGGAAACAGTTACAAAATGCCGACCAAAAGGCTGACATGAATCATGTTTTAGGGGACATTAAAGGAGCAGGTGTTTTAGATTATGTGACGGCATGGTATATTAAAGCGTCTGAATTTATTCAAAATAGTTTAATTCGTTGCGCTTTAGTTAGTACAAATTCTATTTCTCAGGGTGAACAAGTTGGTGTTCTTTGGCAAGAGCTTTATCAAAAATATAAAATAAAAATTTATTTTGCCCATCGAACTTTTAGCTGGAGTAATGAAGCAAAAGGAAACGCCGCAGTTCATTGTGTTATTATTGGTTTTGGGCTAGAAGATATTGACAATAAACGTATTTTTGATTATGCTGATATTAAAGGTGAACCAACAGAAAGAAAGGTTAAAAATATTAATCCTTACCTAGTTGAGGGTAGTGACTTGGTAATTTTAAGTAGAAGAAAAACCATTTCATCTGTTCCAGAAATAAACTTTGGAAGTATGCCAAACGATGGTGGTCATCTTATTCTTTCACAATCTGAAAAAGAAGAATTAGTTAAGAATGAACCTGATTCTGATAAATGGATAAGACGCTATACAGGGGCGCAAGAATTTATTAATGGTTATTCTCGTTATTGTCTTTGGCTTGTTAACATTCAACCTCAAGAATTAAAGAAGTCAAAAGAAATTTATAGAAGAGTTGAAGAAGTTAGAAAAGTGCGAAGTGAAAGCAATCGAAAAACCACTCAAGAATTATCTAAGTTTCCAACTCTTTTTGGAGAAAATAGACAACCTGATACTAATTATTTACTTATTCCGGGTGTTTCATCAGAGAATAGAAAATATATTCCAACTGGATTTTTATCTCCTGATATAATTACAAGTAATTCATGTTTAATTATTCCTTATGCAACTCTTTATCATTTTGGTATCTTAACTTCAGAAATGCACATGGCATGGGTTAAATATGTTTGCGGAAGATTAAAAAGCGATTATCGTTATTCAAACACCATCGTTTATAATAACTACCCCTTTCCAGAAAATATCACCGACAAACAAAAACAAACCGTTGAAACTTGCGCTCAAGCTGTGCTAGATACTAGGGTAAAATATCCCGATAGTAGCCTTGCGGATTTATACGATCCTTTAACCATGCCTCCCGACTTGCTCAAAGCTCACCAAAAACTTGACAAAGCTGTTGATTTGTGTTATCGTCCCCAACCCTTTACCAGTGAATTAAACCGTATTGAATACCTCTTTGAACTCTACGAAAAATTAACCGCTCCCCTACTCCCTACCAGCAAACAAAAACCCGCAAAAAGAAAAAATCCTCAATAACGAAGGCAAAAGGCAAAAGGCAAAAGGCAAAAGGCAAAAGGAGATTATTTTTATTTATTCTCCCCATTTCCCCACACCCCACACCCCACACCCCACACCCCACACCCCACACCCCATCACCCCACACCCATCCCTAAGCGCCGCAATTCCGGAGATTATATAAAAAAACACCCAGAACAATCGAGGTGATGGACAATACTAAAGGTTGTGTAGGTCATCAGAAAAGCCCTTTCAGGGTAAAATACTATGAAACTAGCGTCACGAGTCAATCAAGTCACCCCCTCCCTTACCCTAGCTATCGACTCTCTGGCCAAGGAAATGAAGAAAAACGGCGAAGATGTCTGTAGTTTTAGCGCCGGGGAGCCAGATTTCGACACACCCACTCACATCAAAGCTGCCGCGAAAAAGGCCCTCGATGAGGGAAAAACTCGCTACGGACCGGCTGCCGGAGAACCGGGGTTAAGAAAAGCGATCGCTGAGAAATTACTGCGGGATAATCAACTAGCATACAATGCCGATAATATCATCGTTACCAATGGCGGTAAACAGTCTCTCTATAATCTAATCATGGCGTTAATTGAAGCGGGGGACGAAGTAATTATTCCCGCACCCTACTGGTTGAGTTATCCTGAAATGGTGACGTTAGCGGGAGGAACATCGGTTATAGTGAACACTAGCCTAGAGAATCAGTATAAAATCACCCCTGAACAGCTAGAAGCGGCAATTACACCGAAAACTAAATTATTTGTTCTCAATTCCCCCTCTAATCCCACCGGTATTGTCTATACTCCCGAAGAAATCGCAGCTTTAGCAAAAATTGTGGTTGAAAAGGATATTTTAGTGGTTTCTGACGAAATCTACGAGAAAATCCTCTACGATGGCGCAATTCACCGCAGTATCGCTTCTTTTGGTCCGGAAATCTTTCAGCGCAGTATTATTAGTAATGGTTTTGCTAAAGCTTTCTCGATGACGGGGTGGCGCGTTGGTTACATAGCAGGACCGGTGGAAATTGTCAAGGCTATGACTAAGATCCAAGGTCATAGTACCTCCAATGTCTGCACTTTTGCCCAATACGGTGCGATCGCTGCTTTGGAGAGTCCCCAAGATTGTATCGAGGAAATGGTCAAAGCTTTTAGCCAGCGCCGACAGTATATTTTAGAACGAGTGCGAGCAATCCCCGGACTCAATTGTCCTACTCCCAACGGTGCTTTTTATGTGTTTATCGATATTAGTCAAACTGGTTTAAAATCCCGGGATTTTTGTCAGAAACTCCTCGAAACCCAAAAAGTGGCTGCTATCCCCGGTATTGCTTTCGGTGCTGATGATTGTATTCGTCTTTCCTATGCTACAGACCTAAAGACGATTGAAAAAGGATTCGATCGCATTGATAAGTTTATCGGCACTTTGTAGGATGATTACTTTGTCTGTTAGGGTGAATTTTGTTCGCCCTTTTTTTCGGTTTTCACAGCCAATTAGCTCTAATACTAAATCCGTTGGCTCTCCCGGGTTTGGTGGGTAAAATGTATTCTAAGATACGGTATTGCGGACGAGTGCGTGGAACGAACCACAGAGACACAAAGGACACAGAGATCGATCACTACTATATAAGTTAAACTTATCATACAAAGAATAAGACTGAAGTGCGAAATATGGGGTTAAATGAAACAGCCCTACCCCTGAACGGTTACAAATTTTTGTTAACATATTATCTACCGAAGAACCATAAATGTTATGATCGCTGGCAATTCCTGATCTGAATCTTTGCTACATGAGACCAATACAACCCAGCCAAACAGAACCTGTTATTGTCGCTCAGTCCTCCCCTGATCCTTCCCGATCAAATCCACCGCCAGGTAACGGCAGTTCCTCTTTAGTGCCGATAGGAGTAACTGTTGTGGTTACTTTGATGCTGGTTGCTTTGTGGTCGCAAAAAGACAAAATTATTGGAGGTTTAAAGGCATGGACTGAACCAAAGCCAGACTCAGACACGATTCCATCCCAAGAATTTGCTGTCGATATAGAAGTCTCAAATATTCGTACTCAGGATTATTTACGAGCCAATGTACAAGCGACAATTTATGTCTTTATTGCCGACACCAAAGAAGACAACCAAAAGGCTCAAAAATTTTTGGTAGAAGAAGACAGTATTTCAACCGTAGCCGTAGAGAAAGCTGTTAAAAAACGCGCCGAAACCGCCCTACGAGGAAGTGCCAGTAAACATACATTAGACTATCTCCATACAAATCGCACAGAGGTGGGAAAAGAGGCTACAACTATACTTGGTAACTGCCTAAATCCTCTAGGATTAACTGTTAGAGACCTAGTTATTGGTGAAATTGAAGAAAGTGCCAACTATACTGCTGACAACTATTTCGATGCCAAGGCAGTTGAAGCTCGAACAAAAGTTATTCAACCGGCAATTCTGGCAACTCGCACGGAAGAGTTAAAGACGGAAGAAGCAATACGAAAACATGAATTAGATACGGAAGAAACAATACGAAAACAGGAATTAGAGAAAGGCAGAGATATAAGGCTAAAGGAATTAGAGATAGGGATTGAACTAGAAAATCAAGAGCTTACACATCAAGAAACATCTTTGAAAAATTTAGAAACACTGGAAAAAGTCGAAAAGAGGAAGACTGATCATGAGCTAATTATAGAAAAATACCAAAATGATAAAGAAAAAGAACTACAGGAGGCGCTCGAACTCTCTGAATTAGCTTTAAAGAAAAAGCTCGAAATTGCTGAGTTAAACGACAAAAAAGAGCTAGAATCCCTCAAACACAAAACAGAGATTGAAATTCAACTTAACAAACTCCTACAAGACACAGACTTAATTGAGAAAAATAAAACGTTTCGCTTAAAACAAGCAACAGTCAATCAAGAAATAGAAACGGGAGAAATTGCCGCAACCATCTCGATTATTAGTAAAGAAAAAGAACGGCTGGAAACAGAAATAGAACGCGCCGAAGCAGAAGAAGCTGTTACTACAGCAATTGAAAAAGCCCAAGCAGAACGCCAGAAGCTGCAAGCGGAAATAGCCGCAGAGTCAGTGGAGAACGAAGCAAAAACTATCGAACGTTTGGCACAAGCAGAAGGCAAGCGTTACCATCTCATACAGGCTACAGATGCCGATCGCACGGCTCAAATGATTCGGGAGTTAGCACCTCAACTAATAGAAAATTTACCCCAGGTTGTTGAAATTGCTAAAGCATTAGCTCCCCAAGCGGGGATTTTGGGAGACTCCAATATCTATAATTTTCCCAATGGAAATGGAGAAGAGATTAACAAGTTGATGCTTTCCACCAGTGGTATGTTACTGATTCAATCTTTACTAAATGGTAAGTTAGGAGATTTATTAGGTAAATCGCTCCGCTCTTTGAATAACGATAGCAACAGCGGATAGGATAATTCTGACGTATAAGTAACAGCGAGATTGAGTCATCTAAGCCCATTAATCCCTGCCAATAAAAATAATTTTTCAACAGTAAAAAACTGAGTTTTGGATTTAAGTTCATGAACAAAGCAAAACAAAAACCTCCCCTAACATTTCCTCCCATTCCCAAGACTATTAATTTCATCCTTACTTTTTTATTAGGACTTGGTATGAGTCTGGGCTTTGCTAAGTTAATCAGTTTTACAAGTTCTGCGAGTAACAATGCCGCCAAAATTAGCGATTTGCAAGGTTACTTACAATGGTTCAATGGCATAAATACTATCTATCTAAGTCTGGTATTGGCTGGGGGATTAGGCGGGTTACTTTGCTCGATATTGCTTGACGGCGAGTTAGAATTGCCGTCTTGGAGTAAGAAAAATCCCAATAATCTCAACCCCGGCTTTTTGGGAGAAATTTTTGTTGGCATAGGTGGGTCACTTATCGCCTATCAGTTCTTACCCCAGGAACTTAGAAAACCTGGCGATCCAGGCTTGGAAATCACGATTTTTGTCACTGGATTGGTGGGCGGCTACGGTGGTAAAGCCATCCTAGATGCGGCATTAAAGAAGGTAATTAACCGTATAGACACGGCTAATGAAGCCAAAGAGATAGCAGAATCTCAGGCAAAAGAACTCGAAGAAAAAACATACATACGCAATCTAGTCAACCAGCAGATTCAAGAAGGGCTAAATCAGTCCGAATTATCAGAAATGCAAGAGAAACTTGAATATGCTACTGATGATGTTAAAGAACGTGCTTTTAATCTTGCCCATGATGCCCGTAGCTTGGGAAGGAGAACTCTAACGTTTAAAGATCGGGTCAATAGAACAATTCCGATTTTTGAGGCTCTGGTAGCCAGTGATAACAATAATCCTTCGTATAATGCAGAGTTAGGTTATGCTTATATCAGTTCACAGCCTGCTGATTTAGACAAAGCTATCTCCTATCTTGATCGCGCCATCGAACTACGAGTACCGGGGTCATCAACGGAGGGAGATAGCTGGAAGTATGAAATGAATCGGGCAATCGCCAGAATTGGCCTTGGCAATTCTCAATCAAGGGATGATATCCTAAAAGATTTGTTTGCTGTTGAGCAGAGGAAAGGACTAGCGCAAGCTATTGACGAGTATGAAAGGGATGGAGTAGATGGGGGAAATAATTCCATAAAAAACTGGCTGATCCAAAATCAAGATTGGGTAAGTCAACAGACTAACGGGAAAGCCTTACTTGATAAAATTCAACTTTCTGCGGCGGCGAAACCTGTCACCTCAACCTTATCAGTAACCCAGAATCGGGAAGATTTGGTCGCTGCTCCCCCCAATACAAAGATTAAAGCAACCATTAAAACCTATCTGAAAAAGCAACCCATTGATTCATCACAACTCGGTGAAAACGAGAAAAAAGAAGTTCCCGTGGGTACAGAGTATAAAATCCTCAAGCATTCACAAGAATCTGATGGACATTACCTCGTTGAATTAGACTACGGCCAGGGAATTTGGTATGTTTGGTCAGATCACTGGTACTTACCCTGGGAACACAAAATACTATCATCTGTTCCCCAGTCCAGTAAAAATGGTTCAGCGCGGGAAGCCATTGACCAATTATCAAGAATGTCTGCCATCTCCTCAACAAATAGAGGAACCCTCAAAGCCGCAGCCACCCGCTCGATTCAAAGATCAGCTACAGCTACAAAGGTAGAACCCGAAAATTGGGTCATTGCGCCCCCCAATACCATCATCAAGGCAACTACTAAAACCTATCTGAAAAAGCAGCCTATTGATTCATCACAACTCAGTTACAACCAGAAAAAAGAAGTTCCTGTGGGCAGAGAGTACAAAGTCCTCAAGTATTCAGAAGAAATTGACGGACATTGCCTAGTGGAGTTAGACTACGGTGCTGGCATTTGGTATCTTTGGTCGGATCATTGGCATTTACCTTGGCAAAAATCTAGCAAAGACAATAGCCTATCATCTGTATCCGCGTCAGAAGCAACTGACAAAGCTCAGCCCGGGACCGGTCAAATTCCTCAGCGTGCAATTGAACTGATCAAGGAGTTTGAGGGTTGCGAAAAGAAACTTCCTGATGGTCGGGTGCAAGCCTACCCTGACCCCAACCCGAAAACAGGTTGGAAGCTTCCCACCATCGGCTACGGTTCGACTAGATGTCCTGATGGTAGCCCTGTTAGAAAAGGGCAGATCATCACTAGGGATGAAGCCGAGGAATACCTTATGTACGATCTTGACAAAATACGTCGCCCTGCTTTAGAGAAAATTCCCACCTGGAAGGACATGAATGAGAACCAGCGTGCTGCCCTCTACAGCTTTAGCTTCAACCTGGGAAGTGGCTTCTATCGCGGCAGAAACTTCGAGTCGATTACCAAGGTTTGCGACTCTCCTCAACGCTGGAATGATCAGGAGTGGGTTAAGGAGCAGTTCGTGAAGTACCGAAACCCCGGTACTAATGTCGAATCCGGTTTACGCCGCCGCCGAGAAGCCGAGGCTAAATTATTCTGCACCCCTCCATCTACACCACAACCGGAAACAGTCAAGGCAGCAACCTCGACTACCACTGCTCAATCATTTGGGAGCCTTGACTTGGGTAATGATTTGGCCAGCCGAATCATTAAATATATGAAAACAAAAGGCTATCAAGTCTTCACGAATCCGAGAGAATATAACATTGTCTATGTAGAAGGCATGAATCCTAATGGAACCCTCAATGATGATCGTCCCAATGAGTTCAATGATCTGCGTATGGTAATTGAGTTTAAAAATGGGAAACCAGAAATTGTTGGGAGTTGGGAAGCTACCACAGAGCCTGGTGATAAATATACTTACAGTCCTCAAAATCCAAACGGGGCCGCTCGCATCAAGTTCGGACAGTACCAAGCATGGATCAAAGCTTGGCACCCCATGCCCAAAAGTTCAAAAAGTCATGAAGCACTGTTTCAGACCCAACCTATCGAGGTGTACCGAGACTCCAACAAGGATTTTCGACGGGATGGGGACAGGATTCAGAAGGGTATATTTGGCATTAATCAGCACTGGGGCTATGATTTGCCGAAAAATGCCATTAGTGGAGCAAGTGCCGGTTGTCTCGTGGGACGAACAAAACAAGGACACAAAGAATTTATGGCAATCATCAAGCAGGATAAACGCTACCTATCAGACCCTAATTATGTATTCTATACAACGGTTATCCCCGGTGATGATTTAGAGGACGTTTGAAAAGGGTCAAGCTTAACGGAAAAATTTTCAGTACAAAACTACGAGGATGCTTAAATGACACTCACAACCATCGGCAGGGTACCGATTACTGGGAGATAGACAGCGTGAGAAAGTTGTTTAATAGCAGCGGTGCGAGAAACAGGAAAATTAATCTTTTTATTTCTAAGAGACTTAAATGTCTTCCTTCCTTCAATTCCCGCATAAAAATCGGCAAAAGTCAAGCGACTATGGGTAAAATTTTTGTTAGCTGGACGAATAGGTAACTGGTTCATAATGTTGATTGAATGATCGAGCGTCTTATCTCTTTTCTCAGATATTATTGTACTAGATGCCCAAGGGGACAGACGGACAGACAGGGGGAGAATCTGATTAACTTTCCCCAGGGGCTTTTGTTAAGTTACATTAAGCCCTACAATATAATTCTGGTGAGTTAGACGAAATTCGCTCGATCGCTCGGTCTTATCTGCTCCTAGCTGAGACAGAGAAAAAATAGCGCATCGACAAACAGAAAAATTGAGCTACTCAAGCCTTCGTCAATACTGCCCTGTCATCCATCTTGAGTTATAACCTAGTGTCCCAAACCCTACCTAAACCCTCCCTAAAAAGAGAATTTTTGCCATTTACCCTACAGGATATCCGTCTAGCTATCCCGGCCCGTTGCTTCCAATCAAGCGTTTTTCGCTCTTTAGCTTACTTTTTTTTTGATATTGGCATTATTACCCTACTTTACTGGATAACTTACCAGATTAATCAAGCATGGTTCTTCCCCCTTTTTTGGTTTATGCAGGGAACCATGTTTTGGGCCTTATTTGTCGTCGGTCACGATTGCGGTCACGGTTCCTTTTCCCGTTATCGTTGGTTAAATAACTTAATCGGTCATCTCAGTCATACTCCTATTCTCGTACCTTTCCACGGTTGGCGCATCAGTCATCGCACCCATCACGCTAATACCGGCAATATCGACACCGATGAAAGTTGGTATCCCGTCACGGAAACCCAGTATAACAATATGGCCTGGTACGAAAAATTAGCTCGTTTTCAGCTAATTTTATTTGTTTATCCCCTTTATCTTTTCCGTCGTTCCCCCAATAAACAGGGGTCCCATTTTATGCCAGAAAGCCCCCTCTTTCGCCCCTCGGAACGGTGGCAGGTACTGACTAGCACCGTTTGCTGTACCTTTATGTTAGGTCTATTAATCGGGGTGGGTATTAGCCAAGGCTTTTGGTTTCTGTTTAACTACTACATCATGCCCTATATCGTCTTTGTGGTTTGGTTAGACCTGGTGACATTCCTACACCACACCGAAGATGATATTCCCTGGTATCGCGGTCAAGATTGGTACTTTCTCAAAGGGGCGCTTTCTACTATCGATCGCGATTATGGCATCTTTAATCCCATCCATCACCAAATTGGTACTCACGTCGCCCATCATATTTTTATCACTATTCCCCACTATCATCTCCAAGAAGCAACCGAGGCTATCCGTCCCGTCTTAGGAGACTATTATCGCGTCTCGAAAGAACCGATTTTCAAATCTCTCTGGCGGTCCTACCGCAATTGTCATTTTGTCAGTGACCAAGGCAGTAAGATTTTTTACCGCAAAAACTGATCCTGTCTTAGCTATGAGGGGGAAACGGCAGCAAAATCTGCCTCCTCCTCTCACACCGAGAATAGTTGCCAAAACTGGGGATAAAGTCTTTGTCTTTATTTGATTTATTGGCAAGGAATTAAGCTGATGCAGTGAAATTGAACGACTTACAAAGGGAATGACATTGGCAGAATTGGCCAAGAATCAAACAAATATCCAAGCGTTTCTCTAGGATTTGATCATTTTGCTTTTCAACAGCTACTGGCAAGAGGATATTAAGCGCCTAGAATCTAAAAATTTACGATCAAGCAGGTCTAAAGAGTGAATTTTTATGATACTGTCCATTGTACTAACTCAATTATAACTTTGCTATAAAATATTAATTACTCAGACAGCAAAAAAAGTAGCAGATTATGACACA
Source organism: Microcystis sp. M169S2 (assembly GCF_020245865.1). Taxonomy (NCBI): domain Bacteria; kingdom Bacillati; phylum Cyanobacteriota; class Cyanophyceae; order Chroococcales; family Microcystaceae; genus Microcystis; species Microcystis sp. M169S2. The sequence goes on along the minus strand of NZ_JADBUB010000033.1, from coordinate 6,542 downwards.
GGCAATCCTTACTCAAATCTTGAATCAGCTTGAGACTCTTGATCTAAAAGAACTTCAGCTGCTTAATCAGACGATTCAACAGTATCTTATGGATAAAGAAGAAGCTGAGAAACAAGCGGTATTTCACCAATCTCTTCTTGATGCTGGATTAGTCAAGCAGATTAAGCGTCCTTCATCTCAACCGATAACTGAGCGACGATTGATTAAAATCGAGGGAAAACCTATTTCAGAAACGATTATTGAGGAACGCCGTTAAATGGCACTTTATTTCTTAGATAGTAGTGCCTTGGTCAAGCGTTATATCAGCGAAACCGGTTCGGCGTGGGTATTGGGATTATTGGCTGCTGCTTTAAATAATGAAATATTTATTGCCGCAATCGCCAAGGTAGAAATTGTGGCTGCTATTACGCGAAGATCCCGCACTGGAAGTATTAGCGTTACGGATGCAGCGGCAATAGTTCATCAGTTGAGAAAGGACTCGCTTAAAGATTATCAAGTCATTGAAATTACCGAAAGTATAATTAATTCAGGAATGGTATTAGCGGAAACTTATGGTTTAAGAGGTTATGACGCAATCCAGTTAGCAGTAGGTTGTGCTGTTAATACACTTTGCCTAGCTAGTGGTTTACCTTCTATCACTTTTGTCTCGGCAGATAATGAATTGAATGTTGCTGTTATCAGTGAGGAATTGCTGATGGAAAATCCTAATAATTATCCATCTTAAGTAAGCGATAAGCTGTGAACTCTGAAATTTTTAGAGTTTAAAAAGGTGGAAAAAAATAATCCCCTTCAAGGGAGTAAATGAAGGGGCATTTATGGTATTTTTAGAAGCAATTTAGCCTACTTTTCTGGTTTCTTTTTCAGTAGATTGGGAGGGTTTTAGTTTGCGCTTCAGGGTTGCACCTGCGCCGAGTGTACTGACTACCAGGAGACTTAAAGTTCAAGTTTTCCAGAAAGAAAATTAAACTAATTAAACATTCATATTAGGGTTTTATGTTAAATCTAATGTGTATCGCATCGCCTCTTCCAATTGCTGTAAATAACTAGAAGAAAGTGTCCCCAACTGTCTCTGAAGTCGTTGTCTATCAATAACAACAATTTGATAACATAAGGCTACTGATTCCTGATTTAAGCCTCCTTGTCCTGCGGGAATAACCATTGTTCTGGGGATTTGTGTGCGACGTAAATTACTGGTTAATGGAATTACAACAACAGTGCTAGTGAAGCGATCAATATTGTTATATTCGACAATAATAACAGGTCGAATACCGGCTTGTTCTGAACCACGACTCGGATTCAAATCAGCTAGATAAATATCGCCTCGCATTTATTTCTTATCCTCTTGTTTAAGGTGAGATAAATAATCGGGTAAAATACTTTCTGAAAAGCTAATATCCTCTTGAGCAAATTAATTTTGTAACGATTGTGCTTCTGCATCTGAAATATTATCCCATTTCTGAAAACGTGAATTTCTTTGTAAGGATTGAGCGAATTCAAGGACTTGTTGCTGTTTTTCTAGCGGTAAAGTCTTAATACTTTGCAAAATCTGGTCTCGAAGATTATTAATATGGGTGATAGACATTTCAACTTTTACTATATTTACACTAGGCTGACTATTTTACCACAAAAAACGCTCTTGTTGTCAATTAGTTAGCAACAATTAAATAATAGACAATAAACAATACACAAAAAACACCCCCTCAACTGACTAAATGAAGGGGCATTTATGGTATTTTTAGAAGCAATTTAGCCTACTTTTGTGGTTTCTTTTTCGGTGGATTGGGAGGGTTTTAGTTTGCGCTTCAGGGTTGAAGCTGCGCCGAGTGTTCCGAGTGCGAGGAGACTTAGGGTTGAGGTGGGTTCAGGAATAGGTGTAACCAAGTATCCAAATGTAGGATTTGTACTACCACATTTATTTTCTCGTGATACTGTGACGCAAAAATTTCCTTCAGAAACTTGAAAAATATCACCAGTTTCAGGAGTATCAGTTGGCACTAATTTTGAGAATGGTACAAGCAGTTTATAGGCAAGTCCAAAGAAAAACGTCTCACCAACTATCGGTGGTGTTGGATTGCCCGATAGATCATGTATAAACGTAACAGTATTCCCTGTAACTGATAGATTAGCAGTTGTATTATTTCTCGGATCTCCAAGTTGTACATCTCCCGTTACGTTTCCAGGAACAGGACAGTCGCCATTAGAAGAAAAATCGCAGAGAAATCCCGATAGTTCTGGAAGTATTTGTATTTTAGAAGAATCATACTGGAGTTGAAATCCTATTTGCTCAACTCCACTATCTAAAGGCGGATCAAAGAAGAAGCAACCAGACCTACTGAACCCAGTTTCCCGTTTACATCTTGGATAATCTGTAATACTCCATAATCCTCTGTCCGATCCCGGCGTAAGAGCAAAAGCAGAGTTTTTTTTCCAAAAACCTGTTCCAGTTAAAATAATTAACATAGTTAAAACAATTCTGGTAACACGCATAATTTGCTCCGAAGTTTTATTTGTATGATCGCCCCCCTCGCAGCTAGATCAAGCAACAGCCCAACCCAACACCAAAGGGAGATAGCAGAAGCATACACACTCCCCCCCACAACTGTATCAAAAGCTACAGTTTAATAAATCTTTATATTCCTTTCTTAATCCCGATAAAGAAACCGCAGAACCAAGTCGGTTGTGAACAGCCCACCGCTTTTACCATTTTTGGTTAGTATCTGGATGTGGTATTATTTGAGGTGTGTTCGGATTATCTGATACGATCAAGGTCTATGACAACTTACTATGAAATCCTCAGCCAAATAGAGAATCTTCCCCTTACGGATAAGTTGCGACTTTTAGAGTATTTAAAAACTATCATCAAGCCGACCCTAGCGCCAAAAGATGACGATGAGATCATTCCAGCCGAAGAACTTGCTGAAAGCCAAGCAGCATGGCAAGATTATTTATCCGGTCGAGATACTGGAATCACTTCAACAGAATTAAAATACAAATTATTTGGAGATAAACTTGGCTGATTATATTCTACTTAGACAAGCAGAGCGCTACTTAGAAAGGATGCCTAAAAATGATCAAATTCGTCTTCTTGAAGCTTTGGATACTTTGATTTCGGATTCTACAAAATTAGATATTAAACCCCTTTACGGAAGAGATGAACTAAGATTGCGAGTAGGTAAGTATCGAGTGTTGTTTTTTGAAGATAGAGACAACAATCTATAGATCATTACAACTATTAAACCTCGCGGCGATGTCTATAAATAATACCAGAACTCTTTTCTAGACTGCTGTTTCTCCTTTCGCCATAAGACAGTGATTCACAGAGGAAGGAGTTTCCGGTGTTTTTCCCTGTTTTTCCCCTTTTCAGGCGACCTATCGCCTTCCGTGAGGGATTGTGACGCGGTATGTCGGATTTGCTGCCTAATTATTGGGAATTAATGAAATCTTGAGGATGAACGATGGTAATATTGGGAATAGGGATAAAGTCATCAGGATTAAAGGTTAATAAATGGGTAATGTTAGAAGCTTTCATAACAGCAAGAAGCCTAATATCATGAGTGCGTTTTCCTTTAATGTTGTAGATGGTGACTAATTGAAACCAAAGGGGAAAAATATCCGGCGTTTCTGCAATTAATGTAAAGTTATCTAATAAATCATTGACATAATTTGTAGCTTGTGCTGGAGTCCAACCTAAACCATTAACATCAAGGGGTCGGGTTGCAACTACCCAAAATTCAATTAAAACTTGAGGAATAATAACACATTCATTAGCTGTTTCAACGATTTGAGTAATTACATTATTAGCAAGAGAATAAGTTGCTGAAGACGTATCAGCCGCCCGAAGCAAAATGTTAGTATCCAGTAAATATTGAGTCATTAGTCTTCATACATAGTGTCACGGTGTAAAGCTTCATCAGGTAAATTCGCACTTGTTTTAGGAAGTTTAGCGATTACTTTCTGCCATTTTTGAGCTTTTTCCTGGGGAGTGAGACTATAATCTGGGGAAGTGAGGGAAATTCTTGAGGTGAGAGATTCGGTGAAGGATAACACTTCTTGTTGTTTTTCTAAGGGAAGTTTTCTTAGGTTTTTAATGATAACTTGTTCAATGTTCATTTGACTTAGACTAATAGGCAACCAGATCAATCATATCTCATGCCGCAATTTCCCTATATTTAATAAATCTTTACATTCCTCACCCTCATGGCTTACGCTGGTATCTGCACTACTTCCTTGTCAGCATCAGGATTTTCAGTGATTTGGGGATTTTGAGGATGGGTGATGGGTGAAGATGGAAACGCTCTCGACATTGACCTTGTAGATTATCATTGAGGGAAAAAACATGATGACCCTGAAAAATCCCGTACATCCGGGCAGAATTGTCAAAAGTTCGATTGAAGAGCTTGAATTGACCGTTACGGCTGCGGCAAAAATGCTGAACCTGTCACGCTCTAGACTATCTAACCTAATCAATGGCAAGGCGGGGATTTCCCCGGAAATGGCTGTGCGTTTGTCAAAGACAATCGGTAGCACCCCTGCTTTCTGGCTGCGCCTCCAGATGAATTATGATCTTGCTGAGGTTAAAAAACAGGAAGATAGAATTTTGTGAATCCGATTGGGTTACAACACCAAACAACATTGGGTTAGTGCGATCTCGAAGAGAGCCGCCTTCGACGGTGCGCTGCTTCTGTAGCTGATAAACTAGGGATACCAGCTTTGATCAAGGCATCAGCATGACCACTAACGCAGCAAAAACTCAATGGCAGTATTTAGAGAAACGTCCTCATTCCTGGCGACAACAGCTTTATTTTCAAGGTAGGAGGCTGAAAGCTTTTGATGTCTGGTCAGATATGATTGTCAACCAGATGACTCCTCAAGAAGCAGCTCTTAATTGGGAGTTACCTTTGGCTGCTATCTACGAAGCAATTGACTACTGCGAGGCTAATCAGCAGCTACTCAAGCAAGAAGCGGAAGAAGAACGCCACCGTCTGGAAGCAAAGGGGATTAGTGTTGAGCCTAAGATTATTGCTTGATGAGGACTCGCAATCCCAACTTCTGGTTAAGTTACTTACGGCTGCTGGTCATGACGTACTGACGATCAATAAAATTGGTTTGACTGGCTGCACAGATGATGTCGTACTTGACTATGCCATACAGGAAAATCGGATTCTGCTAACTCATAACTGCGATGACTTTGAAGAGTTGCACCAAGCCAATCCAAGCCATTCGGGGGTCTTAGCGGTTTACCGTAACGCTAACCGCTTTAAAAATATGGACTCCAAGGCAATTGTCAATGCGATCGCCAATCTGGAAACGGCTAACGTCCCTCTTGCTAATCAGTTCATTTCCCTGAACCAGTGGAACTATTAATTCTGCTTTGTCGTGATCGCGTCACAAATCTTAAGTTATATATCTCTCACACTGGCGATCGCTTCCTTTCCCCTGTTTTACTGCTTCTCAGGCGAACTATTCTCATTCCGTGAGATATTGTGGCGCAGTGTGTCGGATTCGCCTTTGCCTTCTCCCTTGACTGATCCTCAACTCGATCGCCAACTAAATTAAACAGGATTACCTCGTACCAACCAGATGATAGACTGGGGATAATAGAAATAATTGAATATGGCTACATTACCGGAGGAAACCTTAGCGAGCATTTTTGATCTACTGCGTCAACTAGCGGATCAGATAGAGTAGGCATCGGCAACGGAATGGCAACTTTTTACAGAATATGGGGAAAATGAACGGACATTATCAGAATTAGAAGAATTATCTAATGCCAGAGAGAGGGTAACTAATTCCTACTCCCGAATTAATAATATCCTGCTGAGAATTTTACAAGAGCAGCCGACTCTCTCAAATACGATGCTAGAGATGTTAGAAAGAGCGATTTTGCAAGGAACAGCCAGTGTGGATGCTGTTAGTGCTAGTGTTGATGAAGTAAAGAGGCAATGGAACTTATGATGACTTACCGCACCTCCTATCCCGATGAAGCAACGAGAAAACAATGTCTTGAAAACTTACGGGAAACTAACCGCCAGATTGAGCTTTATAATCTTTTTTTAGACGATATACTCGCCCAACTGGAAACAGAATCCCGTCAAAAGAGACGAGAAAGGCTATTGCAAAGAGGGCAAACTATTAAATAGAGGGATGCACAGAAGAAGGAGTTTCAGGTAGTTTCTCTTGTTTTACTCCTTCTCAGGCTGTATATCCTCATTCCGTGAGATATTGTGACGCAGTATGTCTGATTCGCCTTTGCCTTCTCCCTTGACTGCGCTTCAACTCGATCGCAAACTAAATTAAACACAATTAATATCAACTGACGGGACTCAACTGCCCCAATTCGACGCTCACCGCATCAAAGCGATTGTCCCTGGGACGATAGGAGAGAATTTCCAATCCCTACTTAGGGTCTGCTGAATAAATCTAAAAACCTTGTTGGGTAAGACTTTTAGACTTTTTGTCAATCAAAAAGTACCAGGCATGGGAGTGATCAGGGGGAAAATTGAGGTACTTTTTCCCTGAAAATTAGGTAGTTGACCACCTGA
>NZ_JADBUB010000032.1:0-2971 GCF_020245865.1 Microcystis sp. M169S2 | reverse complement strand
GCTACTATGCCATGCTCAACGAGCAGAAGCTGGCAGCGTGACTCAAATGAAACGGCCTCCGAAGAACTCGGGGCGGTTCAGTCCGCATCCGGCTTTCCACAGGGCTGGAACCAAGAAAACCTTTGGCGCTGACACCGAAAGATTGCATGACGCCGGAACAGTTTATCAGCAAATGGCAAGCCTCAACGCTGAAAGAGGGTTCGGCATCGCAGTCGCACTTCAATGACCTCTGCAAGCTGCTTGGCGTGGACGCATAGAAATGATACGTCTTTAAATATATCTATCTCATCAGTTTAACTTATTCAAAATAACTGGCAACAACTCTTCAATTCTAAATGCCTTAACGCAGTATCCCAAGTGCATCATTATGTTCGTTTGAGATACTAAAGAATTTGTTGGAACCGGTTTTGGCACAATATGTCCTTGTGCTGTTATTACAGGCCCTGAGTGTAGTACCCCAATTAGATGAATTTGTGGCTCTGCCATAAGAGATATATTGCCATTTTCATCCGGCACAATGGATTCAAAAAGAGAAAATATCGGAGATCCGGACGAACCACCAAAGGCAGCTATGTCTACTACAAAATTTGTCTCTCCAAGATAATCTGCTTTATAATGCGTAGCTAAAGTCCCTCGCCGAACGACCGGTAGATTATTTGCCTCATCCATTATTCCATTTGGAAACCCAACCATAAGGACACTTGTTGCCGCATGAAGCACTGCTTGCACTTTGGCTGGGGCCGTATTAGCTTTAGTAAGCGTAGAAACGTAAGGATTGATACCTCTTTTTTTAAGATCAACAATAAGAGGCAATAATGGGATGCCAGCAAGATCTATCAATTTGGTTGGATGTTCAATAATAGGTAGATCGCCGTGATTAATTCTAATCTTAGAGGATGGCCCAAAAACACGCCGTCCATTATTATCAACTGTTGCGAAATCGAATTCGATCCATGTTTTGTCGCACAAAACATGTTTGTTTGAAATAACAAACGGTATGTCGCCTTTATCATCGTGAAATTTATAGAAGAAGCCGGTCCCACTATGGCTAGCATTTAAGTTAATTGGATCCCCCGCACGAATTCGAATTACCGTATATGGCAGGCCTGCCAGCCCAGAATTTTCATTCGACATAATCGCATAATCTCCTAAAAATCGTCGCGCCCATTTGAAAAATAATTTGCTTATGGTGGCAACGGCAGAACCCTATAATACAAATCGACTACGTCATCATCGCCACTTGAGCTTCTGTGCCAACTATTGGTGGTTTTTAGCTTGAACTGAACTTCCATCCGTAGGCCTATATGAGCTTCAGTGACCGTGATGGAGGCCTTCCGTCCAACGCCTCTGTCGCCCGGATGTGTCTTAATATACCATGTTACTGTATAGGTCGACGGATCGAAACTCGGATCAATTTCGAGCTCGGCGGTAAGTACATCTCCCGGATACAGCCGTCTATGCATACTTGTAGTTAGATCTTCCGCCCGATAATGATATTCATTTTGTTCAAAATATCCCGTATTCCCCAAGCTATCCACATAAGACACAAAAGTTGGAACATTGAATTCTCTTGACATGCCTATTGCCTGGTAATGAGCTTTGATGCTGTCGGCCAAATCATTTGCATAGCACAGCGCCTGCTCCATCTGTCGCGTGGAGCATGGCCGCAAGTGCGCCACATGATTTCGGATGACCTGAAGCCGCGTCAAGAACGTACGCGCTTCCTCTCGGCCATTCGGATATGCAGCCGATAAGGCATCCTTGAATTTCGCCCAGTGTTCTGGGTGCAATACAATATCGATCAATTGATCGAAAGTCGTCGCGTCGATTTGCCTTTTGAATTGACCTGGCTCCGTTTCAAGCTTTACGAGAACCTTTCGCTTGATATCATTTTTCCAAGGTCCATCTGTAATATAATTTACGCCCATAACTGGTTTAAGGCTAATGTCGACTAATTGTCGTAGCCAGCGTTCGGCGCTATCTGTGTGAGCATGAGCTATTAGCTGCCTTTCAGCGGCATCTATCGCATTTAAAATCAATTGCGTCATCTTTCGAACTGAAAACGTGTCAAACCCTAAAAGGCTTTCCGACGGCACGCCTCTCTCGCCAAAACCACTGATGGCTCTAAACAACTAGCGAGTGGAGGGTTCACTGTCCACACCCCCCACCGCCTGAGCTATCACCTTCGGCTTTTTGCTTCGGATTAGAAACCTGGCGTCCGGCAGATTATTGATGTGAGGATGAAGTCATCCCTTGCCACTGCATAATTCAGGAATTCCGAACCGCTGGTTCCTCTCCGTCAATGGGCGCATAGCGTCCCAGAGGGATTCCACCCTTTGGCGGGCTTTGTCACTCCCGGCCGAAGAGTGCCGCCGAGGGAATGAAGGGAGAGCTCTTGTCTCAACGCTGATATATTTGATAATATCCTTTATCAAATATAAGTTGAAGCAAAATGCAAAATCGGATGGTCCCTCGTTCTCCGGATGAGCTTTCCCGCAGCTTCGAGGATAACTTTGCCCGTCTCGTTGCTGCTGGTGACCGTTTTGACGCGGGTCAGAATGTCGAAGCGATCACAATAGCAGGAATAGTCTATGTGATGGTCCACGAAGGCGGGAAGCGCTCCCCATCAATGTTAGCAATGCTAGGCAAAAAATCCGCTATCCGCTTTTGCAACAGCGGTGAGCCAATCAACCCAAATAATCTGGTGACATTCCAAGCGCCGTTGACTCAAACTACCCTATCTTCCGACGGTATTTCGATTCACGCAGTCAAAGACAGCTATTCATCGGGCATGGCCCCATTGCCCTTTTCGAAATGGTGGGACGGCCACTGATCCACCCCCATTGAATTGGTCCACCTTGAAGTATGTCTTCTGGCAACGAGGAGGATCCTGTTCATGCCGAGAAAGCGTCATAAACCCGAAGAGATCGTCGCGAAGCTGCGACAGGTCGATGTCCTGGTCTCCCAGGGG
>NZ_JADBUB010000031.1:0-36952 GCF_020245865.1 Microcystis sp. M169S2 | reverse complement strand
GCAATCCCAGAGACATTATGGTTAAGATTATTGGGTAGAGGAGGAACAAGAGAGAGAGCTATCGATGAATTAGAGAGATTATCACCGAATAATCCCCTAAAATCGGCTTCCTTAAACTTATTGTATAATTTGAGTAGAAATCTAGAAGCGTTATCGAAAAAAACACAGGAGGATAGGGAGTTTATTATGCGTTTAGCTCCACTTTACCAACAGGATAGGGAACAAGCGATTCAAGAGGGTGTACAACAAGGAAGACAACAGGGAGAAGCGTATTTACTCCTCCGTCAACTTCAGCGACGTTTCGGAGAAATACCCCAGAATCTACAAGAAACCATCCGTAACCTTCCTGTGGAGAGCTTAGAAGACTTAGGACTCGCTTTATTAGACTTTAACACTTTGACGGATTTAGATAACTGGTTGCATCCGTGAACAATAGCGATCTCGCGTAGCGAGCGCGTTGCGATCGCATTATCCATCCTTGATTATTCTATCGTTAAGGGGTCCACATCGATCGCCATACTTACCCTTGGTAAAACTAAGCTTTTCAGAGGAAGAAAAAGACGACCGATATCAGCCTTGTCTCCCGATAATTTTAACAGAATTTGCCAGCGATAACGGTTAGCCACGCGCATAATTGTTGCGGGTGCAGGTCCCAAAATATCCCAATCGGAACCGAAATTATTAACACATTCCTCCGCGACATTTTCAGCACTTTTCTGCACTGCTTCCCCATCTAAACCACTAAAGCGAATTAAGACTAAACTGCCGTAGGGAGGATAATTTAAACCCTCTCTCTGCATTAATTCCGTCTCGACAAAACCCTCATAATCGTGGGTTTGTACTGCTCTAATCACGGGATGTTCTGGGGTATAGGTTTGGATAATTACCTTTCCTTCTGTTTCTCCCCTTCCTGCTCTCCCTGCTACTTGGGTGAGGGTTTGAAAAGCGCGTTCGGAGGCGCGATAATCGGAGTGATAAAGTAAACCATCGGCTGCCATTACTCCTACTAGGGTAACTCGATCGATATCTAATCCTTTGGTGAGCATTTGGGTTCCCACTAAAACATCGAATTCACCATCAGTAAATAGTTTTAATAGTTCCCGGGGAGCATTTTTGTTACGGGTGGTATCACTATCAAAACGCAAGCAGCGCAAATCAGGAAATTCTTTGCTTAATTCTTGGGTGACTCGCTGAGTGCCAGTGCCGAAAAATTTTAGATAGGGAGAACCGCATTCAGGACATTGTTTCGGATGGATGCGACCATAGTTGCAGTAGTGACAGCGTAGTAATTCCTGCGCTCCCGGTTCGGTGTGGTGATAGGAGAGGGAGACATCACAGTGGGGACACTCCAGCACATAACCGCAACTCCGGCAAGATACAAAAGTACTATGTCCCCGACGACTGACGAATAAAATTGCCTGTTCTCCCTTGTCGCGCAGGGTTTCCAGCGCTGAACGCAGGGATTGACTAAACAGGGAACGATTGCCTCGTTGCAATTCCCGTCGCATATCGACGATTTCCACCTGCGGCAAGGGGCGATTTTGGATGCGATCGGGCAAAGATAGGTAAAGACTAGGATTAGCTTGGGATTCTAGCCATGTTTCTAGGGATGGCGTGGCCGATCCTAAAATTACGGGACAATGGTTTAATTGAGAGCGCCATTTAGCCACGGTACGCGCGTGATAGGTGGGAAGTAATTGACTTTGTTTAAAGCTGCTATCGTGTTCTTCATCGAGGATAATCATGCCTAGATGGGGTAAAGGGGCAAAAATCGCCGATCGCGTCCCGATAATGACTTGCGGGGTTCCTGTCAACATCTGTCGCCATGTATCGTATCTTTCTCCTTCCGAGAGGGCGCTATGATAAACATAGACTCGATCGCCAAAACGGGCCACAAAGCGATCGGTTAGTTGCGGTGTTAATCCAATTTCGGGGACTAAAACCAAGGCAGATTTACCCGCTGCCAGGACAGGTGCGATCGCCTGTAGATAGACTTCTGTTTTACCCGATCCCGTCACTCCATGTAAGAGAGCGCTTTCACCACCTTTCAGGGTTTGAATGGCTTCTAAAGCTTGTTTTTGACTAGAAGTGAGTGTTTTTGGTTGATCCCTGCTCATAATCGCCGAGGATAAGCGCAGAAATTCCCGGTCCTCAATCACCACATAACCCTTGTCAATCAGCGGTTTAAAATGTTTTGTCCCCGCGAGTTGTGCCAATTCTGGCAGCCACATTTCTCCTCCCTGGTGGCGTAAGATTTCGACAATTTTGCGTTGATTTTCGGTTAAATCCGCAGGAAAGTCGGTTATTAGCAGGGTAATGGCTTTTTTTAGCTTAATATTGGTACTTTTGGGTGCTTCTAGATAGCTTTCCACCCAACCGCGCTTAACTAAGTCTCGGATACCGTAATTGGCATTTTTTACTTTTTCTTGCAGGTATTTCGCCGAATAATCGCCTTCTTTTTGATTTTTGAGCAGGGATAAAATCTGACGAGAGAGGGGAGTACAAAAAACTTCCGCACCAGGGGGAATCGCTTCTGGTTTTAATCTGATGCGACGTTGGGAACTTCGCAGTAAACCCGTAGGTAAAGCGACGCGAACAACGGTGATTAAATCTGTTGCGTAGTATTGGGCGATTTTCGTCAATAACTGCCAATAATTATCGGGAAAAAACCCCTTAGCAATCACATCTTCCACGGGACGAATTTGATTTTCTTCTAGTCCTGGGGGCAAATTTTCGACAAATCTAAGAGCAATTCCCCCTATTACCTGAGAACCAAAGGGAACGCTTAAAATATCGCCGATTTCTACTGTTAAATCCCGGGGGATACTGTAGGTTAATATTTGCTGATCCTCTTGACTATCTCTAGGATAAGGCCGATCGACCAAAACCTCTAACCACGGTTGTCCAGTTGTGGTTAATTGGTAAGGTGTGCGAGGTTCCGCTACAGTTAGAGTAGCACAGCGATCGAGCATAGTCAGTGGGGAGATGGGGTGATAGGGTGATGGGGAGAATGGGGTATTTAAATTATAGTTTAAAGCTTGAGGGGAATAAAACCAGTTAATTTTCTCTAAAAACAGTTTAAATATTGCTTTTTTGCCCACAAATTTTGATTTTTAGCCCGTGAAGTCTGCCCAAATGATAATTATTGACTATTAGCTATTAAATCGCACCCTAGTTAGGGTTTGATTAATAAATCTAAAAACCTTGTTGGATAATATCTTTAGGCTTTTTTGAAATCAAAAAGTGGCAGCCTTTGGAGGGATCGGGGGGGAGAATTAGGCACTTTTTCCCTGAAACTTAGGTAATTGACCACCTGAAAATGGGTAAAACCCCACAACACCCCACACCCCACACCCTACCCCCAGGAAAAACTTTTTGCCGCAAACCGTAGTTAGTCAAAAGGTGAGAATGGTTCTCAATAGAAAAAGCGAAGAATGGTAATAAAAAGCTGATGGCTATCTTGATTGTTAAGAAGCGTGATCTTTACCTAGTCAAATACCAAAAACCTTAGTTAGAGTGTATAAGTGGAAACCCTGAAAGTCTCCCCTATTCACCAGAAAATCTGATTATCTGGTTCAGCGATTTGTAACAATCCACACAGAAGCGCCTAATTATATCCCAGAAATGGCCGCCATTAATTAAGAAAACGTTTAAAAAATCTGCTCCCCGAAAATTCAATGTAACAATCAGCCCATTGGGAGAAACTGAGTTTTTCCCCGCTATTATAACCCCACTCCATCCATAACTGCTTATGAAAATCTCTAAACTAGCCGCCGATGATAATTTTAATCAAATCATTGCCCTGGAGACAAATCCTTTAGAACTGGACAGCGTGGATTTTAATGAAAGAACTGACGAGGATCTGACTGAATCTTTACCGGAAACCCTAAAAAACACTCGTGGGAGTAGTGGAACGCGATACGATAAAGGCAGCAATGAAGACACTGTTGGCGCATTTTTTAAAGAAATGGCCCGTTATCCCCTGCTTAGTGCGGAAGAAGAAATTGAATTAGCCTACTTGGTTAAGTTTCTCATGGAAGCGGAAGAAGTACGCCAAAAACTGCAAGAAAATTTACATCGTCCCCCGACGAAAACAGAATGGGCGATCGCTTTAGAATTAGATAATGAACGTCAACTGGAAAACCGTCTTTATCGCGGACGAACAGCTAAACGGAAGATGATTCGTTCTAATTTGCGCTTGGTGGTTTCCATCGCTAAACGCTATTTAAATCGCGGGGTTCCTTTCTTAGATTTAATTCAAGAAGGTGCGATCGGACTCAACCGTGCGGCCGAAAAATTCGATCCCAATAAAGGTTATAAATTCTCTACCTATGCTTATTGGTGGATTCGACAAGCAATCACCCGCACTATTGCTAACGATGCGCGGACAATTCGTTTACCGATTCACATTGTCGAAAAACTCAATAAACTCAAAAAAGCGCAGCGCATTCTCAAGCAAGATTTACAGCGCAATCCCAATGAACGGGAACTCGCGGAAGCGTTAGAAATAACTCCCGAACAATTGCGGCAATTATTACAATTGCGTCGTCAATCTCTCTCTTTAAATCATCGTGTAGGGAAGGGAGAAGATACGGAATTAGTGGATCTTTTGGAAGATGATGATCTACAACTTCCCGAAGATAAAATGAATGAGATGATGATGCGTCAAGAAATTTTCGCAGTTTTAAGTGATGTTCTCACGGAACGGGAAAAAGATGTTATCTCCCTCCGTTATGGTTTAGCTACCAGTCAACCCTATACCCTAGAGGAAGTGGGAGGAATGTTTAATTTATCTCGCGAACGAGTACGTCAAATTCAAACTAAAGCGATGCGAAAATTACGTCGTCCTCAAGTCGCACGTCGTCTGAAAGGATGGTTACATTAATAATTTTTTCTAACTCGTTCTCTCCCCTCTCCTTTTTCTTGGAGAGCTTTTTTTGTCGATATTTAGCTTAAAATTAAGATCAAGCTGATTTTCTCAGTAGATAGTCATAATACCTATGAACTGACATCTCCAACGGAAAGTGAAAACGGGAAAATATCAATCTCCAGAAAAAGTCATTGACTTTGCTTTGCAGTTACTCGATGAATACGAACAAATAACTGATGCGGAATGGAGAGAATATATTCGGCAAAAATAGATGAAGCTATTATTTTTTCTAGTTCTCAATAAAATCAAACTAATTCAATATGTCCAAAAATTCTTGGTTAATTCCCGATAATATTTATTTTCTCAACCATGGTTCCTATGGTGCAACCCCTAGAATAGTCTTGGATTATCAGCAACAATTACGGGAACGAATGGAAAGGCAACCTTTAGCATTTTTGGGGAGAGAATTAGAAGGTTTATTAGATATTGCTAGGCAAAAATTAGCGGATTTAGTCAGTGTAAATAGCGATGATTTAGTCTTTGTTCCCAATGCAACCACAGCAGTGAATGCGGTGTTAAATTCCTTAACTTTTCAGGAAAATGAGGAAATTCTGATCACCGATCAAACCTATAATGCTTGTGCTAATGCAGTTAAACATATAGCTAAAAGATGGGGTTTAAAGGTAATTATCGCTAAAATTCCCTTTCCCCTACAGTCTCCTTTAGAAATTAGTCAAGCAATTTTAGCATCTGTTTCTCCTCGGACAAAATTAGTAGTTTTAGATCATGTCACCAGTCCCACGGCCTTAATTTGGCCAATCGCAGAAATTGTGCAAGAATTAAATAATCGGGGTATTGATACTCTCATCGATGGCGCTCATGCTTTAGGTTTTTTACCCCTTAATATCGGGGCAATTAATCCCACCTATTATACTGCTAATTGTCATAAGTGGTTATGTAGTCCCAAAGGGGCTGCTTTTCTTTATGTGCGCGGGGATAAACAGGCAATAATTCGACCTTTAACTATTAGCCATGGAGCGAATTCCCCTCGACAAGATCGTTCCCGTTTTCAGTTAGAATTTGCTTGGATGGGAACCGATGATCCCACCGCTTATTTATCAGTGCCAAAAGCGATCGAGTTTTTAAATTCTCTCTCTATTGATGGTTTACTGGGTCTGATGGCGAGGAATCATAATTTGGTTTTAAAAGCCAGAAATTTGCTTTGTCATGCCTTGCAGGTCAATTATCCCTGTCCCGAATCGATGATCGGATCGATGTCCTCAATTCTAATTCCTAGTTATGCTTGGATAGCAGAAGATTTATCTAGACAACTGTGGGAAAAATATCAGATCGAATTGCCGATAATTCCCTGGGGAGAAGCATCATTAATTGTGAGAATTTCTGCTCACTACTATAATTCGATCGAGCAGTACGAATATTTAGCTGGGGTTTTGAATTACTTGCTATTTGGGCAAAGATAAGCGGGGAGAGGGGAGCGGGTAGTGGTGGGGAACAATCGATAACCAGGTTTTTCAAGTTGGATTTAGGAGTTAATGATGCTCTTAAAAAGGGAGCTGCTATGATAACCGATAATTGGGCTAAAATGCCTCTTGGAGCATGGTTTCCTTGAGCATTTCTAAACCCTTTTTCACCCGACGGGAGACGGTAACAACACTAATGCCTAATTGTTCGGCAGTTTCCCGTTGAGTAAGATCTTTAAGGAAAACAAATTCGAGAATATGACGGGTTTTCTCTTCTAATTGAGCCAGTGCTTGTTGTAAACGAATGCAGTCCTCTTGACAAAGTTGAAAGCTGCGATAACCAGGATCGGGAATGAGGTCTTTTAAACAAGTATTATTATCTTCATCGTTATTAACCGTCGCATCGAGACTGAGGGGTTCACGGTTTTGGAAAGCCAGTTTTACCTCTTGCCATTCTTCGAGCGAAATATTTAAAGCGAGGGAGATTTCTGTATCATTGGGTTGACGATTGTGGATAGTTTGGAAATCCCGACGCATATTTGCCGCTTGTCTGCCCAAATCTAACCAACGACGAGGAATACGAACCGTGTAACCCTTATCGCGCAGATAGTGTTGAATTTCGCCGCGAATATAGGGAATGGCGAAGGAACTAAAAGCATGACCTTTGCTGCTGTCAAAACGCTTGATCGCCCGAATTAGTCCCATACAGCCAACCTGCACTAAATCTTCGTAGTTTTCATGGCATTGATTGACCCAATGATGAGCTTCCCTTCTGACTAATCCTAGGTTTAACCGTATAATTTGATCCCGTAACTTATTATCCCCTGTTTTTTGGTATTTTTGAAACAGGGTAAGAGTTTCCAGTTTAAGATTTTCTTTATTTAGGACAGACATAGTGCGCTAACAGACTTAAAAAATTATTGACTATAAAAGCTCACTATTGCATAGCTTTGACCAATCCCAACATAGTCTAGATGAGAAGCGGCAAGCAATGACAACAATGTAACTTACTACGATCTTCATCATACGGTCTTTACACAAGGGCTTGTGTGATTTCAAGCAGTCAAGGCAGTATTTAAAGACACAAGTGAGCTAAAACGCCGGTAATTAGTGTCTGCGGCAAAAAGTTTTTCGTGGGGACAGGGTGTGGGGTGTGGGGTGTGGGGTGTGAATTTTCCTCCTGAAAAAGCCTTAATCCAACAAGGTTTTTAGATTTATTCAGCCAACCCTATCCAGAAAACTAGAACTCGAACAAAGGTAAACTCCGATCCTCATTTTTCGGCAATTTCGCCAGTAAACCTAAATGTTCGTAGGCGGCTGCCGTCACTACACGACCCCGGGGAGTACGATTAAGATAACCTATTTGTAATAAATAAGGCTCATACACCTCTTCAATCGTCTTGGCATCTTCTCCCGTGGCTGCCGCTACCGCTTCCAATCCCACGGGTTTACCTTGAAACTGTTCGATCATCGTCTTTAATACTAATCGATCGGTCCAATCTAAACCCATAGAATCCACATTTAACTGATTTAATCCCTCAGCGGCTAAATGGGGGGTGATCATAGTTTCTCCCTTCACCTGCACATAGTCGCGCACCCGTTTTAATAAACGATTGGCAATGCGTGGAGTTCCCCGACTCCGACGGGAAATTTCGATCGCACCCGCTTCGGTAATGGGAATATTAAAAATAGTGGCACTTCTGAGCATAATTGCCGTCAATTCCTCGACCGTATAGAAACGCAGACGTTGAATCATGCCAAAACGATCGCGTAAAGGCGCAGTTAAAGAGCCAACTTTGGTAGTAGCACCGATTAAAGTAAAGGGAGGTAAAGAAATACTGCGAATTTTCGCTGCTTGACCCTTACCAATCGTCACATCTAGGCGATAATCCTCCATCGCTGGGTATAATAACTCCTCCGTCACCCGATTCAGTCGATGAATTTCGTCGATAAAAAGAATATCCCGGGGTTGAAGATTGATCAGGATGCCGGTAATATCCCGGGGACGCTCTAAAGCGGGGGCGGCAGTAATGCGGCAATTTACTCCCATCTCAGCCGCTAAAATTAAAGCCATGGTGGTTTTTCCTAACCCCGGCGGTCCGTAGAAGAGCAAATGATCGATCGCTTCTTGTCTAGCTTTGGCCGCGGCGATGGTGACTTTTAGATTAGCCTTTAAGTCCTGTTGACCGATATAATCCTCTAGGGATTGCGGACGAATCTGCGCTTCTGCTTTTTCCGTTTCTTCTATAGTGGGATTGGGAGTGAGCAGATTTTCCTCGGCTGCCGGGGTGGAATTGTGCGATCGTTTGATGGCCATTGTTACAATCAAGAGTCTAGGATATGTTAGCGAAGCGGATTTTGCCTTGTTTGGATGTCAATAAAGGTCGGGTAGTTAAAGGGGTTAATTTTGTCAATCTTCAGGATGCTGGCGACCCCGTGGAGTTGGCCCGCTTGTATAATCAGGCAGGGGCTGATGAGTTGGTTTTTCTTGATATTACTGCTACCCATGAAGATCGCGACACGATTATTGATGTAGTCTATCGCACGGCGGAACAGGTTTTTATTCCTCTGACAGTGGGTGGGGGCATCCAATCCTTAGAAAATATTAAAAATTTGTTAAGAGCCGGGGCCGATAAAGTCAGCATTAACTCGGCTGCCGTGCGCGAGCCGGAATTGCTCGATCGAGCCAGCGATCGCTTTGGGAAACAGTGCATTGTGGTGGCGATCGATGCTAGACGACGCAAGGATGTGCATAACCCCGGTTGGGAGGTTTATGTTCGGGGTGGACGCGAAAATACGGGTATTGATGCTTTATTATGGGCCAAAGAAGTGGAAAAACGCGGGGCGGGTGAGTTGTTAGTTACCAGTATGGATGCCGACGGCACGCAAGCGGGTTACGATCTGGCATTGACAAAAGCGATCGCTGAAAGGGTGGAGATTCCTGTGATTGCCTCTGGAGGAGCGGGTAATTGTCAGCATATTTACGAAGCATTGACGGAAGGCCGGGCAGAAGCCGCTTTATTGGCTTCTTTGCTCCATTATGGTCAATTAACCATCGCTGAGGTCAAAAATTATCTGCAAAATCAACAAGTACCCGTGCGTTAGCTAGGGAAAATGAGGGACAGATTTGCAGAACTTAATCTAGGGATTGAGTCGCTTTTTCGGGAAAAGGATTTCTTTAGGCTGCAACCCTAGAAGAGTAAGGTTTACACCTATTACTGAAAGTCAATGGCTGACGGCTGACAGCTGCGATCAAAAAACCAGCAAAAAATCCCTGTTTTTAACTTCCCTCCGATTATCCCCAGGGAAAATTATGTATTAGAATAGAGGAAAGTTAACAAAATTTAAAATATGTTAGTTCCGATTCTCATCTTTGACCTCGGTCTTGTGGCTTGGTCATTGCATCTAATGCAGCAAGCGTTCGACAAGCAAGAGTTTTCCTTGATGCTGGCGGGAACCTTGGTGGCAGCAGCGGCAGTGGCTATGTTAGTAGTTTATTTCCTCATGGGCCACTGTTTAACCTATTTAACCCAAATTCCGGCTCCTGTTTAAATGGGGGCGATTGTTTTACTCTTATGGATTAGCGATCGCCTTGGCAGTGACAAATTTTTTTCTCGCTAACCCTTGACAAAATGATTCTATTTAAGCTATATTCAAAAATGGTCTTCAAGGGGTTATAGCTCAGTTGGTAGAGCACCTCAATGGCATTGAGGGGGTCAGCGGTTCGAATCCGCTTAGCTCCATAGGGTTAAGATAAGAGTTTCAGGATTACTGGGGACTCGAAAGGTAGCGAGGAGATGGTAGATTGAAAGAGGATTTCTGGTTAGAAAAGTCTCTTTTTACCTCGATACTCTCTCAGGACAAAATTAGTTATATGATGGAGCTTTTTAAGCAACTACCTCGTTGGTTGCGGCTAAGTCTAGTTTTTCCGCTCTTATTTCTCAATGGCTGGTTATTATTCCAATTATTTAGCTACCTAGAACCCTTAGTCAGTATTTTTGTCACTGCTAGTTTACTAGCTTTTGTCTTAGATGTTCCCATCAAACTGCTGCAAAGACGCGGGGTTAATCGCAGTGGTTCGATCGCTATTGTCTTTTTAATTGCCCTATTAATTTTGATTGTTTTAGGTTTAATTTTAATTCCCCAGATTGTCGAACAATTAAGCAGTTTAATCAATAGTTTGCCCCAGTGGATCGAGTCGGGAACCGAACAGATACAAAATTTAGAAAAGTGGGATAAAACTCAGAAATATGCGATTTATATCGAGCAATCAATCACCCAGTTATCGGAACGACTAACCAATGTTTTACAAACTCTTAGCACTCAATTACTAAGCTTTGTGCTGGGAACTATCAACAGTATCCTAAACATTCTCTTTGTTCTAGTTCTCACCGTCTTTCTGGTTCTCTATGGCGAACAAATTTGGGAGGGAATTTTAAGTTGGATTCCCTCTCCCTGGAATTTCAAATTAAGAACGATTATTCGTCAAACTTTTGAAACCTATTTTGCCGGCCAAACCATTTTAGCGGGAATTCTCAGCCTTGCTCAAATTTTTGTTTTTGTGATTCTCAAGGTCGATTATGCCCTATTATTCGGGGTGGCGATCGGTCTAACTACATTAATTCCTTTTGCCAGTGCCTTCACCATTATTGGCATTAGTACCCTACTGATGTTTCAAGATTTTTGGCTAGGATTAAAGGTTTTGACCCTGACTATTATTGTCGGTCAAATTAATGATAATGTCATCGCCCCTCGGTTAATGGGAGGTATGATCGGACTTAATCCCGTCTGGATTATTCTATCTCTTTTTATCGGGGGCAAAGTGGCAGGAATTCTCGGTTTATTGATAGCAGTTCCCATCGCTAGTGTGCTGAAAAGTACCATTGATATCATCCGCTCCCAGCAGCGGGAAAAAGAACCGGTAGTTTTCCTAGAAGAAACGGTGAAAAATTCCTCGGAGGAGAGCAAATAATCATAAATCCTGTTTTTTCAGTGAACAGTAAACAGTAATGAGTGAATTGAAAACTCACATCTGCTAACTGCTAACTGCTAACTGCTAACTGATAACTGATAACTGTTATGAGCGGCTAATTTCTTCGAGAATAGCCATCGCTTCTGTCACCCTATCCCTAGGGATAAATAAATGATCGTGATAATAACCAGAAATGACATTGACGCTAATTGCTGCTTGGGCCAGTTTCTCGCTAATCACCGCTAAAAATCCCACCGCCGCTAAACTAGAATGCACAGAAAGAGTAATTTGTCTATAAATATATTTGTACTGCAATCCTGTGCGATCAGCCTGCTGACGGGGAATAATCACCGTTATGCCTTCCTCTTCCTGAAATTGGCAGATAGGAGTTAATTGTAGCTGTTCTAGTCCTGTTGCTGTTAGGGAAGAGAAAACGAATTCTTCAGTATTTAGGATTGGTTTCAGGGATTGGAGCAGAATATCGAGATTAGTTTCCCCTTCCTTCGCTTTTTCTGGCGATTTTTTCGCCGCATCCATACACTGATTAGCAGCAGCGTCAGCCACACTATTTTTAGCTCGTTCAATCCAGCGCCAGCTAATGCGATCGAATTGGGCGACTAATTGACAAGCACGCTGATAAAAGGGACGTAAACTATCGCTTTTTACCTTCCAGTCTCCCTTAACTTGATTGATGACTAATTGACTATCTCCCCGAATTTCTAAGCTTTTTAAGCCTAATTCTTGGGCTTTTTCCAATCCAATAATCAATCCCGTGTATTCAGCCTCGTTATTAGTGGCTCTCTCCATATATCTAGTCGTAGTCAAGGAATTGCCCTCGGCTAAAACTATTACCGCAGCACCGGCTGCTCTCCCCGGATTGCCGCGAGAACCACCATCAAAATAGAGAATTGCTGAATTATCGGTTTTTTGAGCTTTTTTATCCATAATTTTCGTCAATAAATCTTGTTATCTCCATTTTTATCCCTTTGACAATTGTAGGCGGTAGCGATTCCGGGATCGGCAAAGCGGACAAGGCAACAATAGCAAGATTTTAGCTGATCGCCGCTACCGGGTAACTTTTTTTTCTTCAAGTTATTGATAATTATTTGCAGTTGTCGGTTATACTGAGAACATCAGCCCAGAGTTATATTGCTAATAGTTCTCAATTAAAAGCCCCATGAGTATAGACAAATGGCTATCGGAAGGTGAGAAAATCTTCAATCTTAGTGCTTGGGATCGCTGGCAGCTCTACCACCGGCTCCAGGACCTAGACATTGAATGTAAATGCTGGCTCCATCAGCTTTTGCAGGTTCGCATTGATGGACCGGCTCAACTTTTACAGCTGTGGATTGTCCTGCGACAGGTAGAGGTTTCCCGAGGCTCTTTAATTGGTTAGCTGGAAACCTGTTGGCAGGCATAATCCTTGAGAAAAATTAGCAATCTGAGAGTAAAAAGTGAGAAAGTATGTCAAAATCTGCAAGTACCATGGTTCCCTTTCAAGTGGTCGGTCAATTCCTCGGTTTTGTCCTTAAGGACGGATATAAGGTAAAATACCTGAGAATCAGTGTTGATAAACGGGAATATTGGTTTAAGCCCGAAAAAACACTGCGAGACCACATACCTCTTAATATTGCTCTCCACTCATGGCTAAAAGTGACGGGAGAAAGTAGTCTTTGTTCAAAGAAGGGAAAATTAAAACTGAGGGTACTGGGGATTGAGCATTTATCTGGCGAAAAAACCCCAGAAGTGGCTCCAGCAAAAGCGAAAAAAGCCACCGTCTTAATCTGTCAGAAGTCCGATTGTTGGAAAAATGGCGGTGCGAGAGTCTGCCAAAGGTTAGAGAGTAGTTTAGAGGAAAAAGGACTGGGAGAAGCGGTGAATATTAAATTAACTGGCTGTTTAAAACAGTGCAAAAAAGGCCCGAATCTGGTGGTTATGCCCGATAAAAAGCATTATAATCAGGTAGCTCCCCAAGATGTACCCTCCCTAATCGAGCGGCATTTTGCCACTTCTGAGCAAGGGAAAAGCCTATCAGTTTGACTGGAAATTGAATCGATCTTTTTTGTGTATCTAAGGGACGAAGTGGCTAAAATTGTAATAAATTAGGGGTAGAAAAAGTCAATTCTTGCCGGCGATAATTTATGACTGCTGCCACTGCAACCTTGTTAATTTCTTGTCCCGACCAGATTGGTCTGGTGGCGAAAATCGCTAATTTTATCTACGCTAATGGCGGCAATATTATCCACGCTGACCAACACACGGATTTTTCGGCGGGATTGTTTCTGATGCGGATAGAATGGCAATTAGAAGGGTTTAATTTGTCCCGTGGGATGATCGAACCAGCTTTCGCCGCTATTGCCAAACCTTTGCAGGCTAGTTGGTCCCTACATTTTTCCGATACTGTCCCGCGTCTAGCTATTTGGGTGACAAAACAGGATCATTGTCTTCTCGATTTATTATGGCGACAACAGGCGGGAGAAATTAGGGCAGAAATTCCTTTAATTATTAGCAATCATCGAGAATTACAATCAGTTGCCAATCAATTTGGTATTGATTTTTATCATCTTCCCGTTACCGCCGAAACCAAGATTGAACAGGAAGCCAGACAATTAGAGTTACTGCGGGAATACCGGATAGATTTAGTGATTTTAGCTAAATATATGCAGGTTCTCACCCCAAATTTTATTAACTCTTTCCCCAATATTATCAATATTCATCATTCTTTTTTACCAGCTTTTGCGGGAGCTAATCCCTATCAACGGGCTTACGATCGAGGAGTAAAAATTATTGGAGCCACCGCCCATTATATCACTGCCGATCTCGATCAGGGGCCAATTATCGAGCAGGATGTGGTCAGAGTTAGTCATCGCGATACCGTGGGAGATTTAATTCGTCAAGGTAAGGATTTAGAAAGGGTGGTGTTAGCGCGAGCGGTCCGTTTACACTTGCAAAATCGCGTTTTGGTTTACGCTAATCGCACGGTAGTATTCGCTTAAGGTTGCTAGGGTAAGGTCATCTAAAATGGGATAAGATGTAGTGGACAAAAAAGAGAGCATTGAAGGCTAACAATTAGGAAGTACCGGCGCGATTGACTAAAATAGCAATAGACCAGATCAGAAGGAAAAAATTATCTATGGCAACCACATCCGAAGATGTATGGCGACTCTTAGCCGAATTAACTACCGCTCAAAAAGAAACTGACCGACAACTCAAGGAAACTGACAAACAACTCAAGGAAGTTAGTCAACAACAGAAGGAGACTGAACTACTATTAAAAGAAGTTAGTCAACAACAGAAGGAAAACGCCCAACAACTCAAGGAAACTGACCGACAACTCCGGGAAACTGACCGACAACTCCAGGAAAACGCCCAACAACAGAAGGAAACTAACAAACAACTCAAGGAACTGGGCAAACAAATTGGGGGACTCGGTGCCAAATTCGGCAGCTTTACCGAAGGACTTGCCCTTCCTTCAATGGAAACGATTCTCAGACAACGCTTTGGTATGGAAGTTGTTAGTCCCAGTGTCCGAGTCAGTAAAGAAGGACAACACCTAGAAATTGATGTTCTTGCCTATACCAATGGTGAGCTAAATACTGCTTATATTGTTGAGGTTAAAAGTCATGCCAGAGAGGATTCTATTACACAATTAAACAGTATTTTGCAACGGTTTCGCCGCTTTTTTCCTGAACACAAAGATAAAAAACTCTATGGCATATTAGCGGCGGTGGATTTATCCCCAGAATTACGCGAAAAAATTCTGCAAGAAGGGCTTTATGTAGCTCGGATTCATGACCAAGTATTTGAATTAGATATTCCCGATAATTTTCAACCTCAAACCTATTAAGTAGTCGTGCAAAATTAATTTCCTAAGGGAATAGAGCGAATATAGTGCGCCTAATTGATTTGTGAACGGGTAGGCTCCAGAAGTCAAGTGTAGCAGGACGGCAAACGGAGGGTTTTTACATTTCATTTAGGTGCGCTATAGAAAGCAATATTGACAGATTAGCAGAAATTAGTGAGGCAAAGAATTGGCGTATTGATCGGCGATTGCACTATGTGGTTAGCTGGCTGATCAAAACGAATTAATTCAAAAAACTTTCATATTGATTGTGATAACCAATCCAAATCCAGTAATAATCATCTCCCTTTTTCAAGGCTAATGCTCGACACCCGCCACTGACACGAGCAGCCAAAGGTTCTTACCAACCTTTTTGAAATGCAACGATGGGTGAAGTGAGTTTTGCTGCCAGAGTCGATAAGCTTTCCGCGCCTGCTCTTGCATCTCAGGTGACAGTTCAGTATAAGCTTTCCAGAATTCAGACGTTGCGAAGGACTTCATCGAGATATCTGACGTTGTTGGTTGCCATATCCTCTTCTGCCTGAGCGATGAGGCGATCTAATTTTCCCGATGCTAGGTCCGCTTCAATTTGTCTATCCCACATCTCATCAAGATAGTCTTGAAGCCAGTGTGCCAGAGCGCGGACTTCACTCTCTGGCAGTTGCTTAATAGCCGACTCAACTTCTAAGCGATTAGTCATATAACAGGTCAAATTTGAAGATCACAGCCATTTTATCGCTAATTAGGGTTTGCTGTTATAACCCCGTCCATGGCCTAACACAAACCGAAGAACCATAAAGATTAGATTGAACATTTCTGTGATTTCTATCTAACAGCAAAGTTAGCCTGCTTTTGGGGCAGGGATTAGCGCAAAGGTGGTGTTATACTCAGACAAAGTGCAGAAAGTCAAAATCCGTAACTTTCTTGAATCCATGCTGACAACTACTCAATTTGCGCCCCTGCTAAAGCAATTGTCTTACTCCGATAAGCTCTTATTACTTAACTTTCTTGTAGCCGAGTTGCTCAAGGATTCTGGTATTGTACCGATGTCTATTGAAGATGATCTCCCTAGACAAGGTTTACATGACTCTTTTGAGGCTGCCGCCATTCTTGCTCAAGCATTAAAAGAGAAACAAGAATTGACTCATGGCTAATAAGGTAAGATTTGCTTTCACCGAGGTAGATTCTAGTCTTGGGGCATTAAGTGCGCTTCCTTATTTACCATTGACATTAACTTATCAAAGTCAATCCTTGAATGTTTCGGGTCTCTTGGATACTGGCTCTAGTGTTAATGTGTTGCCCTATGAAATGGGTTTAGCTTTAGGTGCAGTCTGGGAAAACCAAAGGCTATCTCTGCCATTAGGAGGTAATTTAGCTAGATTTGAAGCTCGTGCATTAGTTGTTAAAGCTACTGTTGAGCAATTCCCCACCGTAGATTTAGCCTTTGCTTGGACACAAGATAAATATGCGCCGCTAATACTAGGACAGATGAACTTTTTTCTTGCCTTTGATGTCTGTTTTTACAGATACGACTTAGCATTCGAGATTAGTCAAAAATAGTTTGACTAGAGAAAAAAGAGGTGTGTTAGATTTCATTAACGCACCCTACCAGAGCAGCGATCGCTAAAGGAGATATTCTCAGTTATCGCTTACCCAATCAAGGTCAAGCAGCATTCAAGACTGTGAATTTACATTATCCGAAAGACCAAAAACCAGACCAACCACACTACTAATTAAACCACCTACTGCACTACCATATTTATGGGTTGATTTAAACGAGACATTATTTTAGTTAAGTCGGATAAATCATCCCAACTTCTCATTTGTGTTTTAAATCCTTCCCACTCATCATGTACTTCCTTAAACTGCGGATTCGCATCATACAGTTTAAGAAGTTCCTCTGTTTTAGCTTGAGCTACCTGTAGAACCTCATCGGGAAATGGTAGGATTTTGATATTTCCTGAACTTTCTAACTTCCTTATATCTCCAAGCGTCCGAGCGTTTCTTCGATCATATTCGGATAATATCTTTGTGTAGGTTTCATGGCAAACAGCCTCAAATATTCTTTGATACTCTGGTGGCAAATTTTCCCAAGCATCTTTGTTGACTTGCACATCAAAAGTTGTGCTTGGTTCCCACCATCCAGGATAGTAGTAGTATTTAGCCCCTGCTTTATGCAAATTTAACTGAAAGTCATCGTGCGGTCCAATCCATTCAGCAGCTTGTATAGTGCCTTTTTCAAGCTCGGTAGATATTTTTTCTATTGAGAGTGCTTTTCCAAAAATCTTTTTATCTGTATTGATACCGAAATAATCTGATAATACATCTGCTCCCAATCCAGGAATACGCATAATTAACCCATTGAAGTCTGCAACTGTATTAATCTCTTTCTTAAACCAACCTCCCATCTGTCCCCCTGTCGCTCCTGCTGGAAAAGGAATTACATTCAAACCTATTTCTCTGTAAAGACTTTGTATATAAGTTAGCTGGTCGTTAGGATCTTTTTTATATGAGAGCCAAGCAGTTTGTTCTTGAGGACTCAACCCGAAAGGAACAGCACAACCAAAGTAGAGGGGTCTATATTTTTCTTGTTCATAATAAATTCCACTAAATCCGCATTGAATATCTCCTCCCGCACTTACTTTTTGTAATATTTCCTCCGTTAGTATGTCTCCAGTTGTATCAACTTCGATAATAAATTGACTGTTGGTTATTGCTTTAATACGTTCACTAATCATTAATGGAGCGTCAAAAAGAATTACTTTGTTCTTTGTGCTTTCTCCTAAAAAGCTAACCATCTTCCATCGAACAGATGGTTGATATTGACGAACAAACCAACCAGCCGTCCCAGTCGCAATGGCTGTAGCCGTTCCGATAGCTGCATACACAACAGTTCTACGGCTTACAGGTATAGGTTGTTTCGGTTGTTTAACCGGTGGTGGAGCTTCTCCATTTTCTGTAGCAATATTGACTGCAAGTGCTTTAAATCTGCCACCAGTAGTTGCAATTGTTTTAATATCGCTATCGTCTTCAGGAGTATTATTTACAATTGCTTCTAATAGCAAGGATAGCTCTTTTTCTTTATCTTCACCTATAGCTTTACTAATGCTTTTGGGAAAATTTCTAGCATATTCCTGAAGTTCGCCCCACCTGCCATGATAGGGGTTGCCATTTCTAAGTTCCTGTTCAATACCCAGAAGGCAATCCCCTACTTGGTTAAAATACTTTATAACCCGTTTTCGATCTTCATCCTCAGATTGCTTCAAGCGATCGCTGACTTCAAATAATTTGGTTACAATTTCAACTAATTCTCCTAGCATTTCTGTATCTCAATATACTTTTTGCACAATTCTGCCGACTGTATAACACTGCTGAGAGTAAAGATAATTGGAAACTTTCAGCATATCACCCCATTTTAGCGCCATCGCCGGAACTTTTCCCCATATCATAACTAAAAGCGTATTAGCCAGAGCATATTCCTAACAACAAGCTGCAATAAAATAGACTTTTCGGGAAGTCTAGCACTAATTTCTTCAGTCCACCCCACAATTACCTAATTTTCGGGGAAAAAGTGCCAAAATTTTGCCCCTGATCGCTCTTATGTTCGGCACTTTTTCAGGGCAAAAAAATCTAAAAATCTTAGCCAACAATGTTTTTAGATTTATTCAGCCAAACCTAAGTTAAATTTTGAGTTGATCGATTAAATCGCGCATAATTTTGGCCGAATTATGTAACTGTTCCGTTTCTCTGGGACTGAGAGCAAGATTCAGAGTTTTAATCACTCCTTTCTCGTTAACCACCGAGGGAATACTTAAACACACATCTTTGAGACCGTATTGACCATCGAGGAGAGTGCTAATAGTGAGAATTCTTTCTTGGGAACGTAAAATCGCTTTAACGATATCCGTGGTAGCTAAACCGATCGCATAGCTAGTATAACCCTTGCGTTTGATAATTTCATAGGCGGCGTTTTTAACCTGAAGAAAAATTTCTGTTAAGCTTTCTTGGTCGGCTGCGCTTAAATCCTGCCAATCTCCTTCTAGTAACCTTGCTCCTCCGATATTAGCCGAACTCCAGACAGCAAGCTCACTATCCCCGTGTTCACCGATAATATAAGCGTGGACGTTACGCGCATCTACATGGAGTTGGGTGGATAAAAGAGAGCGTAAACGGCCAGAATCTAGCACCGTACCCGAACCAATCACCCTAGAAGGCGGAAAATGGGTGATTTTCAAGGTAACATAGGTCATGATATCGACGGGATTACTCACCACCAAAATCAAAGCACTGGGACAGTAAACAGCCACATCCGCAAGAATACGGCGAAAAATCGCCACATTTCGTTCAAGGAGATGTAATCGGGTTTCTCCCTCTTTTTGGGCAGCCCCAGCAGTAATAATCACCACATCGGCATTTTGTCCCACATCGGCCACGGTTCCCATTTTCAAGTCTGTGGGTTCAATAAAAGGCATTCCGTGCCTTAAATCCATCACTTCCCCTTCGACTTTATCCGTGGCGATATCTTGCAGAATTAATTCATCAAAACAGTCTTGAATTAACATCGAGTAAGCGCAGGCCATCCCCACCTGACCAACACCGATAATCACCCCCTTGCGAGGACGCAGAGGTGCGGGTTTTTCAGCGTAGGGATTGGGAGTAAATATTTTATCTAGCATAGATTTTGGCAGTTATTGGCTCGGTAAGCCCATTTTAAAGGGAAATGGTTAATATCAGGTAAAAGGAGACTATCAAGAGATTTTGAGGACGTTATCGGCCATTTTTTTCTGGTCAGTGGTCGGACAAATTTCTTGTCTTTGATTCCCTGACCCCTAGTTTAAGAGAATTGAGGGCTGCTGACAGCTTCAGGCTATATCCTAAAATTAGGGATAAAGTGACAGTAGGAGGCGAACCGATGATCTATCACATCACCACAGAAAGAGGTTGGCAAATAGCTCGTGAAATGGGGGAATATCGGGCGTATTCCCTAACAAATGAGGGATTTATCCATTGCTCCACCTTAGAACAAATTCCGAAAGTTGTGGCCGCTTTTTATCAAAATCAGCCAGATTTGCTGGTTTTAGCCATTTCTCTCGAACAATTGCAGTCCCCGGTCAAATGGGAGCAGCCCCAGCATCCTAACCCAGAAAATGCCACTTTAGAGCTAGAAAAAGAGACCTTTCCCCATATTTACGGTGCTATCAACCTAGAATCGGTGGTTTTTGTCAAACCCTTACAGGAGTTGCTCAATTCCTAGAACTAAATCATCTAACTCTTGGTAATCGGGGAGAGTAGTATCGATGCTCAACCCGCGCCGAATCACGAGGCGATCCCACTGTGGTCGCGATAATAGCTCGCTAAAGTAGCGAGCCTTGAAAATTAACAAATTTGCCTCTAGACCCGTCTTAATGCGCCCTAAATGGGGCAATCCGAGCAGATTTGCTGGGGTGAGGGTGACACTATTTACCCAGTCAGCGTAGGGTGTGTCGAGATGAGCAATCCGCACCGCTTGGGTAAAGACTTCTAAACCATCGTGATCCCCAAAACCATAAAAGGGATCGCGACAGTTATCGCTGGCAAAAGCAACCGGAATTCCCGCTTTTTTCATCTCTTTTATCTTAGTTGTCCCGCGCCAAAAAGGGGTTTTTTCCTCTTGACGATCCTGTAGGTAGAGATTGCACATCGGCAAGCTAACGATAGCAATGCCCGCATTTTTGACTAAATTTAGGGTTTCTTGGATTATTTCAGGCGATTGTACCGCTAAACTGCAACAGTGACCACAGATGATTTGTCCAGAAAATTGCTCTTTGATGGCAGTACGCGCGATCGCTGCTAAACAGGTAGAATCGGAATCGCCGTTTTCATCCAGATGAAAATCGAGATTTAAACCCCTTTCTTGGGCTAATTTGAAGGTAATATCAATTTGTGCCTGTAAATCGGGATTTGTGTAGGCTACTCCCCCTAATATGCCCCCAAATTCGGCGATTTTATCGGCTAAGGCCGCTCCCTCGGAGGTTTGATAGTAGTCAAGGGAAACTAGAGAAACCGCTTGCAGGGTGATTTTACCGGCCCATTGTCGTTGCAATTCTGCCAAAGCAGTTAAGCTAATCTGTGCCTGTTGACCAAAAGAGTCGATATGGGTGCGAATAGCGGCGGTTCCGTGGGCATAACTGCATTTAACGCCGAATTCCATGCGACGATACACATCCTCTAAGCGCCACTCCCGTCGGGAATCCTCTAGAACCATTTTTAAGGCACTGTCAAAAGTGCCATCATGGTTAGGACAACGGTGCCAACTATGACCTTTATCGAGATGGGTGTGCATATCGACAAAGCAAGGAAAAACAATCTTTTTTTTGAGGTCAATAACGGGAATATTATCTTCGGGGGGGATTGTTGAGGTGATGCGATTAATGTTACCGTCATTAATTTCCAGATTAACTAAGGTTAATCCCTCGGCGGTTTGGGGAGAAAAACCCTCATTTTCTAGGAGGGAAACGGGAATATGAGCATTTTTGAGCCAGTAGCGCTCGCTTGAGGGAATCATAAGACCTCTGGTAAAAATCAAAAATTGTTGTTAGGGTTAGGAGTCGGTCGTCGGTGCATCTCACATTTGCAGGAATACCGACAATCAGCAATTATCAGTAACTCTTAGATGATTACAAATGTATCAGCAGCTGCGTGTAAGCATCCCACCGAAAAACTAATGCGCGGGGGGTTTGGGGGCGGCACTTCGACACGCTCAGTGACCGCGCCACGCCCCCAACGGGGGGTTTGGGGGGTAGAACCCCCCAAAAGCTTGGATTGAGTGATAAAATTCGGAAGTAATGCCCGATCTTAGCCGAGAGTTTCCCCGTAAAAATCCCAATTGGTAGATTTACAAAAATGAGATGCAGCCTCGGTCGTCGGTCGTCAGGAGAATTAAGAATGAATAATAATCAATTATGCGGTATTAAGTAAGGAGTGTTAAATGGCATTAACAGTGCTATCTTTTCCCTGATTACTGATCACTGATTACTGATTACTGATAAACCGGCAGACGCGCCTTTAATTCCCAGCCATAAACTGCTAAAAATTCCTTTAATTTATTGGGGTGTAAATGGAGGTAATCGGGATTAACTTCATCGATAATGCCAATACCGCCTAAATCCCGCGCTCCTGCCGCTAAACAATCCAAAAGAAAAAGAGGATCGGGTACTAAATTCGGGGGAATTTGAATGACAATATCCGGTGGCAAAATTTCCCTGGCTTGCCTAACCAAATCGGGCAGTTTTTGCAGATCAAAAGGATTATTTTGCCACTGTTCTCTTTTACCCGGATTGTAGGGTTGTAGGATCACTTCTTGAATATGTCCCCAACGTTGATGAATAGTGGCAATAGTTTCTAAGGTTACTAAGCGATCGCATTCTGTTTCACCAATTCCTAATAATAAACCCGTGGTAAAAGGAATTCCTAATTCTCCCGCCCATTGTAACTGCTCTAAGCGCAGGGATGGCACTTTACTGGGGGCATGACGATGGACAGTATTTAATAAAGTCACCGTCATTTGTTCTAACATTATGCCCATAGATAGATTGACATTTTTCAGTTTTTCCATCTCGGCAAAAGTTAAAATACCTGCATTGGTATGGGGATAAAAACCCATATTTAAAGCCAATGCTGCTAAATTGTAAATATGCCGAAACCATAACTCTCGATTGGGTGCTAAAGGATGAACTTCCCCGCTAAGAATTAAAATTTCCGTAATTTCCGAACCCTGCAAAGCAGTTAAAATCTCTTTGGCTTTTTCCAAACTTAACCAGCCATCAGTGCCTAAATCCCTGCGAAAATTACAATAACTGCAACGATTGAAACACTCGTAGGTAGGTACAAGGGTATGAGAGGGACTATAGGTGACAATTCTTGACATTTTTTTCGGAATTGGAGTTCATTACGAGCATTCAAGGGCGAGAAAATTTGCTATCGTGGGGAGAATTGCTGTTTTATTCACTTAAAAACGCTCTCCCTTTTCGCTTCCTCCTATGATTTTCGATCCTGCCAGTCTTCCCTCCCATCGTCAAACGATTCGTCCGATTAGCGCCACGGCTCTGCACGGAATTGTATTTCAAGATGACAAATTAATCGCTATCGACGCAAAAAACGGCTATTTATACCAAATTGTCCTCGATAATGGTCATACAAGCGTACTTAATTCCCATCGCTGGCAAGAATTCGTCGGGACGACGGGATTGGCAATCGATGATCAAAATAACCTCTGGTTTACCACTCGCGAAAATCTCTACTGCTGCACTCTCGAAGATTTTACCCCGAAATTTTTTACCCGTCTTCCCTACACCGCTAACGGAGTCGCCGTAACTGGTAACACAATTTATGTCACTTGTCAACGTTCTGGACAAATCTTTATATTTGATCGCCAATCGGGACAGGAAATTACTCGTTTGTACGCGCCTGGTATCGGCATCGAAAATATCACCATTCGCGGGGAAGAACTTTGGTTAACGGATACCCTAGAACAAACGGTTTACTGTCTTGATCGCGCCACGGGAGAACAGCTTTTTAGCATGATAACTCCTTTTGAATCACCGACGGGATTAGCATTTTATCGCGATGCGAACAGTGGCAAGGATATCCTATATGTAGCCTATGCTTTCCAAGAACCCTTTATCCGCGATAATCCCAATTCCGAACAGGTTTACGAACTTAGTTATCGTCCGCGTACTTTTGTCCATCCTCTATATTTTCACTACGATCCCGCTAAAAAATACGCCCTTTCTAATGGTTATCTGATTGAATTATCCTACGTCGAGGAATTAGAACCTCTCTATAATATCGAACTAAAAGATGTGGAATGGCGCATCGCTTTACCCTTAGAAACACCACGGCAAAAAATTCGCAGCGTCGAAGCGGTGGGATTGCCTTTTATTGAAGAAATTCAAGACGGGCAGCGGGTGGCAGTATTTAAGTTCGATCAAATAACTGCCAAACAACGTCATATTTTTGGGTGGAAAGTGGTCCTAGAAGTGTGGGGAATTAAATACCAAATTACCCCCCAAGATTGCGAAGATTTACCCCCCTTACCCGCCGATTTTCCCGATCGCTATTTGATCGATAATGATGATCTGGCCATGAATACAGAAATTATCCTCAATGCTGCCGAAGAAGCGATCGGTCGGGAAACCAATCTCCTCCGAAAAGTTTATAGTATTCGTAACTACGTCTATGATCAGCTTTCCTACGGCATCAAACCCAACATCGACACCCCCGATATTGCCCTGCGGCGCGGAGTGGGTTCCTGTGGCGAATATGTGGGTTTATTATTGGCTTTGTGTCGTCTCAATGGTATTGCCTGTCGCACAGTAGGACGCTATAAATGCCCACCCCATCCCCTCGAACGTAATTTACCCCTCGAACCGGATTACAATCACGTCTGGATGGAATTTTATCTTCCCTCTATCGGTTGGGTTCCCATGGAGTCCAATCCCGATGATATTTTTGAAGGCGGTCCCTATCCCAATCGTTTCTTTATGGGTTTAGCTTGGTATCACACGGAAATTGCCAAAGATATCCCCTTTGAACGAATGCTCAGTGAAGGACAACCGGTGTTAAAAACCCAAGTTCCCATCGGCGATTTAGCGATTAATCACGTTCAATTCATCATTCTTGAGGAATTAGCCCCAAAAGACTAGAATTCTGACCCATCATCTAGGATGCCCATTTCTCTATCTCTGGCTTCTTTGAGTTCTTTGACCATTTGCAAACCCGCGCCCACACAGAAGCCCAGAGCTGCCCCGGCACCGGTCAAATAACGTCCATAGATGATTTGATAGCTATAGGGATTTTTATAGTTGACTTGGCTGGGATTGCGTTCAATGCGGCTAATGCCATAACCGATACCTGCTCCGACTAAAGCCGTCACTAGGCCTGAAAATAGAACTAGACGAAAGTTCATGATCTTATCTCCCGATGGACTCTGACTTTAGATTATCGCTGAAAATTAGTTAATGGCAAGCGATCGCAATAATTCGTTATCAAGTGAACCAAATCACCAACAAAACTGGAACTGTGGATAGGAAACCATAGGATTTATCGAATCGTCAAAAAACCAATCTTTCCCTATAGGTAGTTATTGGTAAAAGTTAAGGTGATTTATCTATTACCAGACTTTTTTTACTCCTGTAGGTAAACCAACTCGCATAAAAAATCTAGCGAAAGCTTGAGATAAATGTTCACGATAGGGAGGACGTAAACGAAGTCGAGATTCCTGTTTATTTTGCAAGAAGGATTCCAAAAAAGTCCTCGGTAAAGTGTACACATCATGAAAATCAACTATTCGATGAGTTAATTTTAGGTTGCCGATTTCCCCTTCGTTGAGCATAGAAAGATTCCATATATAACCATTTTTAATATCATCACAATATCTCCCCCACGCCTTGGCCGTAGGATTTTGTTTCATATTGTTCATGGCCTGTTCCCAATTTTCTTGATATTGGCTGAGAGCAAAGTGAGGGCAAAGGATGACATTGTTGACTTTCTTGTTTTCTAAGTCGCAGCCTTGGGTGATAACAACCAGATCAATCTCAGCTACTTCCACTAAGGATCGAAGGGTTTCAATTTCTGTTTGATTGCTTACCTCAACAGATTTAGAAGCCCAACGAACCACAGGACAATTAAGAATAATATCCCCTTGGGTTAACTCAACATTTGCATCTACCGCCTCATACCAAAGGTCATTAGTTATCATCTTCGATTCGAGACTTATCAATTATAACACAAGGTTTCCAAGTGGATTTTTCCTGAGATTTAATGTTTACTTCTTCGGAAAATAAGATTTTCGGTTGATGAGAAACTACAAAAACTCCTCGACAATCCAGTTCATCATCATCATCTTCTGCTGCGTCTATCCGGCAAGATTCTGATGATAAAACTGTAGGTAATTTTACCACTTCTATTAGGGGTGGTTGTTCGTAGGAGGGTAATTGTTTACTGTCTGTTTCCACTTTCACGTTAACTGCCTCGTTGACTAAGTTGGGCGATTAATTAGGTTATACCTCAACATCTAGACTAACTCAAGCCGGCGGGCTGATTTGCTCACACTTTACATTGCGTAAAATGGTAGCACTTCCCACTAATGGGGACGTTTCCCCCTTACCAGCTAAATTGAGAATATCAGGGGCATTGATGCCTAAAGGGAGACAAAATGTATTAGGCTAAAAACTAAACTATTTTGGCAAGATTTCTTTGAAGACCTCCTCAGCCTACTTATTGGTTTTCCACGGTAGCCGCGATCCGCGTCCAGCCATGGCGGTGACACAATTAGCAGCCTTAGTTCAAGAAAAAATTAGTCAACCCGCCGAAAGATTGGCGAGTAAATCGGAGTTTAGCCGATCTATAGCGGTTCTAGAAGCAGATAATCGGGTATTAGTAGGGACTGCCGCCCTAGAATTAGCGATAACACCTCTCAATCAACAAATAGAAGCTTTTGCCCAACAAGCACAAAGCCAAGGATGTAACCGGTTGCAGATTATCCCCCTGTTTCTCCTGTCGGGGGTTCACGTTAAAGAAGATATTCCCGCGGCCGTGGCCAAAGTGCGATCACCGATCAAGCTAGAGTTAAAGCCCCATTTAGGCAGTTATCAGGGGATAAAATCGCTGTTATCCCGACAATTTGCTGATTTAAGCCCCCAAGACCGCATTTTACTGTCCCACGGTAGTCGTCGCCCCGGGGGTAATCGGGAAGTGGAAAATCTAGCGGCGTTTTTTGGGGCAATTACAGCTTATTGGTCGATAGAACCGAGTTTATGCCAACAAATCGAGAGTTTAATCGCTCAAGGTAGCCAAAAAATCGCTATACTGCCCTATTTCCTCTTTGCTGGTGGAATTACGGATGCGATCGAAGCCCAAGTTTTTGAACTATCACAAAAGCATCCAAATGTCAATATATTTTTAGGTAAATCTTTAGGGGCGACGGGGGAATTAGCCGAGATTATTGTTGAGGAAGGGTGTGGATGAAGCGGGCAGCGATCGCTCTGGGCAGTAATTTAGGAGATTCAGCGACAATTTTAGGGCAAGCTTTAGGGGAATTAGAGCGAGTCAAAGGAATTAAACTAGAAGCTCATTCCCAATGGCATCAAACCGCAGCTATCGGGCCGCCTCAGCCCGATTATCTCAACGGTTGCGCCATTGTGCAAGTGGATTTATCTCCCTTAGAATTACTGCATAAATTATTAGAAATCGAACAGTTATTCGGGAGAGTCCGACGGGAAAGATGGGGACCGCGTACCCTCGATTTAGACTTAATATTTTATGAGGACCTGATCTTAGAAACGCCCGAATTACAGATACCCCATCCCCGCTGCCGAGAAAGGGCCTTTGTGCTGCTTCCCCTGGCAGAAATTGCCCCCGATTGGCGAGATCCCGTAACCAGAAAAACTATCCTTCAGCTATTGGGCCAATTGGGATTGGCGGAGTAGGATGTTAGGTGTTAGGGTTTTAGTTGAAATTCCCCCATCTCTCCTACTCCCCACACCCCACGTCCCCACGTCCCCACGTCCCCACGTCCCCATCTCCCCTAACCCCAGATAACCCCATCTTAGTTACCGCCCCGAAACTCTACAATAAAGGCAGCAGCGTTAATAAACAGTAAAGAAAATCAACCGTGACCAAGACCCCATCGATCGAGGAAACTCATTACAATCAGGCTAAGGCTAGTTTACAACAGGCCTTAACTTGGTATGCCAGTTTTCGCCGCCATTGGAATTATCCCCCCGATCCCCAACTTCAGGCCGCCGTTAAACAGGATTTGCAGTCCTTAAAATCGGCCTTGGATAAACTGGATGAAACGGTGATTCGGGTGGCAGCCTTCGGGTTAGTCAGTCGCGGTAAATCCTCGGTGGTCAACGCTTTAGTCGGTCAAAAAGTCCTGACAACCGGCCCCCTGCACGGGGTGACACGCTGGCCGCGATCGGTGCGTTGGACACCAGCCACGGGTAAAATTCAGATAGAATTAATCGATACCCCCGGATTGGATGAGATTGAAGGGGAAGCGCGGGCGAATATGGCCAGAGAAGTCGCTAAAAGTGCCGATTTGATTTTATTTATCGTTGCGGGGGATATTACCCGGACTGAATACGAGGCATTAGGAGAATTGCGCGGGGCGAAAAAACCGATCATTTTGGTGTTTAATAAGATTGATCTCTATCCGGAAGCTGATCGCCGTCAGATTTTTCAGCAGTTACAGAGATTAGGAACCAATCGGGACGAAAAAACGTTAGAAGATTTGTTAACTAGCGATGAGATAGTTATGGTAGCCGCCGAACCGCAACCGATTCCCGTCCGGGTGGAATACCCCGATGGGCGCGTGGTGACTGAGTGGGAAACCCCTCCCCCCCAAATTGAGGAGCTGCAAGATAAACTCTTAACGATTTTAAATCGGGAAGGGCGATCGCTACTGGCCTTAAATGCTTTAGTGCAAGGGCAAGAAGCGGAGGAAAATATCGCTAGAAAAACCCTAGAACTCCGGGACAGTCAAGCGGAGGAAATTATTTGGCAATACGCGAAATATAAGGCTTTAGCGATTGCGGCCAATCCGATCGCTATTTTAGACCTCCTGGGGGCTTCAATCGTCGATTTGACTCTAGTTCGGGCTTTAGCTCGTTTGTACGGCTTGCCGATTACCAGTCACCAAGCTGGTCAACTCTGGCGGACTCTACTTTTGAGTAGTGCGGGGTTGCTGGTGGGGGAAATCCTCAGCACTGTGATTATCGGTTTGGGCAAAACGGCAGCGGCAGCGGCGAGTATTTTTGAAAATCCCACCTCTTTAACCCTCTACGGTAGTACCGCTCTCCTACAGGGAGCAATTGCCGCTTATGGAACCTATACCATCGGGAAAGCCGCTAAAATCTATCTAGAACGCGGTTGTAGTTGGGGGGCATCTGGACCAAGTACGGTGATTAATCAAATTCTCGCTCAAGTTCATCCGCAAACTATCTTATATCGTTTACGTCTAGAGCTAGAACAGTGATTTTAAAGGAAAAAGTAGAAAGGAAAAAGGAAAAAAGGCAACAGTTATCAATTAAATATTTCCTCCTGATGACCGACTCCTAATTTTAGAAACTTAATTTTTGACAACGACAACTAGCTAGAAATATTGAGAGAAAATCATGTCTGCTGCCCATAATTCCTATATTCCCGTTCCCGTTTCTCGCCAAAAAAGCCAACCGACTCAACCTCGTCCCCAGTCACCAGTAAATCAGACGACCCCAACAGTAAAACCGACGACTAAATCGGTGGTGAGAGTTCCCGTGGCCCCGACACAAAAACAATTAGCCTCGCGTCAATTACGTTTCCTTTGCCTCCTAGAAAAAATAGTAGCTGTGATTACTTTTTGTCTGTTGGGTTCAACTCTGGGAATATATGCTTGGACGGTGTATATTCCCAAGGTTTGGGACAAAGAATTTGGTAAACTAGAAACACTGCAACGTCACGAGCGCCATCTTTTGGCCACCAATGAAACCCTTAAACATCAACTAGCTCAACAAGCAGAAAAACCCGAAACGGGATTGACTCATCCCCAACCCTTCCAAACTATCTTTTTACAGCGTAAATCTGCCCCGAACCTGAAACCTGCCCCCGCTTCTCAACCCCAATCTACCGTCAATTCTCGACCCAGAAGTGCCTATTAACAGTTATCAGTTATCAGTTATCAGTGGGTAAGTTAACAGTTATCAAATGTGAGTTTTTAAGTGTGCAGTATTAAATAGGAGTTTCCTACTGTCTTTTCACTGATTACTGGTTACTGATCACTGACTACTGGTTACTTTTCACTGCTCACTGATCACTGAAAGATACTTCTCATGACTGATACAAAAAGACCCAAATTTAGAGGTAAAGAAACTCGATCGCCCTCTGGCAGGATCCGGGACAGAAAGTCCTATTTAAACGCCAAAAAACAGCAACAACAGTTAAAAAAATTGCCTTTGAGTAACGGGCGATTAGTGGTGGTGTGGTTGATTTTAGTCATGGGTATTTTGGGGTTAGCTTGGCGATTGTACCAGTTGCAAATAGTACAAGCACAGGAATTGCAAAAAAGAGCCAGACAACAGCAAACCACCAGTATTAGACCCTATATTCCCCGACGGGCTATAGTCGATAGTAATGGTAATGTTTTGGCAACCGATCGCTTGATTTATACTCTTTATGTACACCCAAAACTGTTTGCTATTTCCCCGGCAGAAGTGGCTGATAAATTAGCTCCTTTATTAAATATTCCTACTAATCAACTGATTCAAAGATTTAAAGAAAAAGAAACAGGAATTCGTTTAGCCAATCAATTAACCGAATCCGTGGCTAGGGGCTTAAAACAATTATCTCTTGACGGTGTAGAATTAGAGGAAAAATACGCTCGTTATTATCCCCAAGACGATGTGGCAGCTGACGTGATTGGCTATGTAGATAAAGAACATCGTGGCCAGGCAGGATTAGAAAGAGGTTCCAGTCAGTTATTAGAAAGAGACCCTTTTTCTGTCAATACAAGACGCATGGGAGACGGGCGAATTTTACCAGCTTTTGTTCCCGATGGTATCTTTCAATTTGATGAATTACAGTTAGAAGTAACCCTCGATTTAAAACTACAAAGAGCCGCCCGCACAGCCCTACGAGAACAGCTAAAAAAATTTAATGCTAAACGAGGGGCTGTCATCGTCATGGACTCCCTTGATGGTTCTCTTTTAGCCCTAGTTTGTGAGCCAACTTTTAACCCCAATGAATACTATAAAGCCAATGTGGCTCTATTTAAAAATTGGACCGTAGCCGATCAGTACGAACCAGGGTCAACTTTTAAACCAATTATTGTCGCCATGGCCATGGAAGCGGGGGCAATTAAAGCTAATACGGTAGTCAATGATCCGGGGGCAATTACTGTCGGTCCCTGGACCATTAAAAATGCCTCTAAACAGGGTTATGGGGCGCTAGATATGGCCCGAGTTCTGCAAACCTCTAGTAACGTCGCCATGGTGCAAATTGCCCAAAAAATGGGACGAGTTGATTTCTATAAAAGTTTATTAGGATTGGAAATAAATCAAAGGGTTGGCGTAGATTTACCCGGAGAAGTATCAGGATATCTCAAACCCGAACAAGAATTTCTGGATAATGCCATTGAATCGGCCACCGCTTCCTTTGGTCAAGGTTTATCCCTAACGCCTTTAAAATTAGTACAATTGCACGGTGCGCTGGCTAATGGTGGCACCCTGGTGACTCCCCATGTGATCAAAGGATTAGCCGACGACCGCGGCCGTTTGCACTGGCAGCCTGATTATCCTAGCAAAAAAGTCTTTTCTCCCACCGTGGCCCAGCAAGTGGTGGAAATGATGGAAACCGTCGTCAGCAAAGGGACGGGGGTAGCGGCCCAAATCCCCGGTTATCGCATCGGAGGTAAAACGGGAACCGCACAAAAAGCTAGTCCGACGGGGGGTTATCTACCTAACGCCAAAATTACCAGTTTTGTCGCGATTTTACCGATCGAATCGCCCCGTTATGTGGTTTTGGTGGTGGTGGATGAACCCAAGGGTGCCAATACTTTTGGCTCCACTGTTGCCGCTCCCGTGGCAAAAACGGTGATGAATACGCTCATTTCCCTCAAAGGTATCCCCCCCACCTCCAAGGTCGTTCCGGCGGGTTCTGCGACCAATAAACCCCCGCGCCACGATTAATTTAAGTGTTGAGGAGAAAAGCCGCTAAATTGTCCGGTAACTCCCATTCCACATGGGGTTTAACTAGGACTTGCGGCAAAAAGTTTTTCCTGGGGGCAGGGTGTGGGGTTTGGGGTGTAGGGTTTTACCGATTTTGAGGGGGTCAATTACCTAATTTTCAGGGAAGAAGTACCTGAATTTTCCCCCCGATCCCCGCAATGGCTGGCACTTTTTGAAGGGAAAAAAGTCTAAAAGTCTTATCCAACAAGGTTTTTAGATTTATTTAGCAAACCCTATTTAGTCAATTTTTTCAAGATAAGGGAATCGAGCAATTATTGGGATAAGAAATAAAAACCGATTATATCAATAATGATAAAATCGGGAGAGTCATGGATGAATTCAGAAGTGTTGAATGATAGCTTGATAAAGTAAAAAAGCGACTATCAGATCACATTCTAGTCACACCTAACTGATAATTCCTATTATCATGATGCTAAACTCCTTTGGGGGAATTGTCAAAACAATCTTAAGAAGTTTGAGAGGGTTAGGGATATCTCTCCAGAAGATTTATTGCGGGAATCAGTGGCAGGAAAGCTTGATACCCCTAATTCGGTTAAATTAAGTACCTAAGCAAAATTAATTACAGATCTAAGCCGTTTCCCGTCCCGACTAGGAAATTAAT
This sequence comes from Microcystis sp. M169S2, assembly GCF_020245865.1. Classification (NCBI taxonomy): domain Bacteria; kingdom Bacillati; phylum Cyanobacteriota; class Cyanophyceae; order Chroococcales; family Microcystaceae; genus Microcystis; species Microcystis sp. M169S2. The sequence goes on along the minus strand of NZ_JADBUB010000031.1, from coordinate 4,424 downwards.
TTTGCACGACTACTTATTGTTTTTGTCGTAACTTTGAAGCGATTCCCAACAGTCCGAAACCTAGCAATCCTAATATCGCGGAAGGTTCGGGAATGGGAGAAGCGTCAAGGGTTACATTATCGAAATTTGTCTGGTCTCCCCATGACGACAGATAAATCTGTAATGGCTTACCGATGAGAGGATCGCCGATGTCACCACTGGTATAGCTAACGGTGACACGTTGGAAAGTTCCGGCAGCGGGAGTAACACTGTTGCTAGATACTAGAGTATTACCGGCTATAAGTCGGATACTGTTGGCTGGAAAGGCAAGACCCTTTCTGCGTCCGATATCCGCACTCAAAGTATATCGCGTGTTCGGTTGCAAAACTTCGGAAAGTGTCTGGGCGATAGTTCCCCCGTTACTGTAGGCTACTTGATTTCCATCAGGAACTGGTTGTCCACCGTAAAACCAATCGTTGCCAGTAAGATTTTGAGATTTGGTTGGATCGAGAACCCCCTGCCACTTACCGTCAGCAGGAGCACTATACCAGCCAGTGATGTTATTAATGCTATAAAACCCGCGAGGATTTGGCAATAGCTGTTCGGGAGCGATCGGGGCTTCAAAGCTATGATTCGCTATGAAAATAGATGCAGCCCTAACTTGCCCCTGCGGAACAATCATCAAACAAGAAGATGCGATCGCTATTTTGAATAACCCTAGCTTATCGCAACCAGCAAAAGAAATTAATTTCGCTAATACTTTTTGAGTCATAGCCTCTATACTCCAAAGGAAGACATTCTAGATTAATCATAGCAACACCTCAAAATTTCAGCAACACCAAGCACTGATCAATCCGTCTTTAGAGTTAATTTTGACTCTCGGTCTAATCTGCCTGTCTTGCTGTGACTCGCTTATAAGTTTTTGGAGATGTCTATTGATTGACCATAGAAATACTTAAGAATACTACATAGATTGAACGTTTAGGCTCCACACCGAAGAGATTATACTAGAAACGGGCCATAGCCTGTCAAGAGTAATGTTCCAAGAACTCGAAGCTATATTTGATCGGACAGTGCTTCAACCCGATGTTCCCTTAGAGCTAACGGTGGGTACGAGGGTAGGAATTCTTGTTGAGAGCGCATTGCCCAATGAAGTCAAACCGCCTAAAATGTTTCTTAAAACTGCCCGGTTTCTAAAATAGGGTGAGCTTGATTAGTCGGGGAAAATTGACCAATATTTGTATGGGGAGTTACCAACTAATGCTTACTTCTCTTAATCGCATTTTCTCGCCTATAGTATCCAGCGTTTTGCTCACCATAATTATCTCCAGTTGTCAAGGTGCAAATGTATTAACTTCGGCGAATAATTCCCAGACAAATCAATGGCAAAAAGTGACCGTAATCGAGGGTTTAGAGCATCCCTGGTCGATGGTTTGGCTACCTAACGGGGAAATCCTCATCACGGAGCGTCCCGGTCGTTTAAGAGTGGTTAGAGAGGGCAAATTAGAACCAAAAGCCATCGCTGGAGTTCCCGAAGTTTTTGCCGTCGGACAAGGAGGATTGCTCGATGTGGCAATTCATCCCCAATTTGCCCAAAATCGCTGGATTTATCTAACTTATGCCCACGGAGACCAGGAGGCTAATCGTACCCGCGTCGCTCGTGCGGTTTATGATGGTGCAAGTTTGCGAGATGTGCAGGTTATTTTTGAAGTTTCCCAGGCAAAAACCGGCTCTCAACACTTCGGTTCGCGGTTATTATGGCTACCGGATGGCACTTTATTGGTAGCGATTGGGGACGGGGGTAATCCTCCCCTACAATTAGCGGGGGATTTAATTAGAAAACAGTCCCAAAATCTGCAAAGTCATTTAGGTAAAATTATCCGCATCAATGACGATGGTTCTATACCGAAAGATAATCCTTTTGCGGGTTCTAAAATTTGGAGTTATGGTCATCGGAATATTCAAGGAATCAGCTTTGATCCGATGACTAAAAGAGTCTGGGCAACAGAACACGGAGCGAAAGGAGGGGACGAATTAAATTTAATTGAAAAGGGTAAAAATTATGGTTGGCCAGTGGTTTCTGCCAGTCAAGAGTACGGCACTAATACCCCAGTTTCCAGCGAAAAATCTCGACTAGGTCTGATCGATCCGAAAACAATTTGGACACCTGCGATCGCTCCTTCAGGATTGGTCTTTTATACCGGTAATCGCTTTCCTGATTGGCAGGGAAATTTATTCGCCGGTGGTTTAGTTTCTAGGGATATTCGTCGTCTGGAAGTGGATAAATCGGGTGAAATTATCAATCAAGAAGCGATTCCCATCGGTCAGAGGGTGCGGGATGTGCGTCAAAGTCCCGAAGGATTTTTATACCTGCTCACCGATGAAGGTAACGGTCAATTAATTCGCCTTGAACCGCCATCTAATTTGTAAAAGTTCACAGAAATTATTATGGAAGCCCTGAAGATTTTTTAGCGAATTCTAGTATAGTTATGTTTGTACGGGAGCAAGCACTCGATTTATGAAGAAAATTTTACAGTTAGTGGGACTGGGTTGCATATTACCTATGTTCCTCGCCAGTGCAAGTTTAGCGGAAACAGTGGTGGAAAAAGTGGCTCGCACGGGATTTTTGACCGTAGGAACCCGTTTTGATGCGATTCCCTACTCCTACATCGATGATAAGGGGGAATTAGTCGGCTATTCTATGGATGTGTTGGAACGAATTAGAAAACGACTGGAAACTCGTCTCGGTCGTCCCGTCACCCTGCAAATGATTGAAGCTAATCAACCCGGAGAGAAAATTAATCTCATTCGTAGCGGGGACATAGATATCGCTTGTAGTACGGCTTTTACTTGGGAAAGGGCGAAAGTTGTCGATTTTTCCATCAGTTACAGCATTTCTGGGATTAGGATTTTAGCCAAAAAAGGTAGTAATCTCTCCACTCCTCAATCCCTAATCGGTAAACGCATCGCCTTGGTTCCCACTTCCGCGGCCGTGGATGTGATTAAATTAGTACAACCGCAAGCGACGATTGTTACTACCTACAGCACTGTAGAAGAAGCGATCGAAGCTTTAAAAACCGGTAAAATCGACGCAATAGCGGGGGATAGCATCTCTTTAGCGGGAACAATCCTCAGAGATAACCCTAAAATCTACGAAATCGTCCCCGAAGAAGCTCTAGCTAATTTTGGCATTGCTTGCATGGTTCCCGAAAATAACTCTACTTTTTTGGATGATGTCAACTATGCCATTGTTAAAATGATGCAGGATTACATCACCAATGATAGGGCCACCGTTAGTCAAATCGATCGCTGGTTCGGTAGTCAAGGCCTGGTTCCCATCCCCCCAGAATTATTAAAGGGGTTTTTTGCCTTCAAAGTTATCGAACACGCCCAAATTAATCCCCAAGAAGCCAAATAGGAGCATAAATTCAGGTGAATATCAGTAATAAAACCGGTTTAGTCGGCTTTCTTCTCGCTTTATCTGCTTTCGGTCTGACTAGCACCGCTCAGGCCGCCTCAGACGAGGGTAATCCCATTGAAGCGCGTTTAAGTCGTCTGTCCAGCGCTGTACGCGAACGAGTTAACCAACTGCCGGAAGGTACTGCCGATCCTAGTTTACAAGCTTTAGGCTGGGGAGATGGTGGCAATCGCGGTTGGGGGAATAGTCGTGCTGGTGGTTGGGTAGATGGTCGCGGTGGTAGTTTTGTTAATGCGCGGCCCTGGCGCAATGGTTGGTCTGACCGTGGTGGTTTCTTTAATTCCCGACCGCGCTGGGGTAATGGTGGCGGTTTCTTAAATCGTTGGTAAGTTAAGGTTGGGTGAGGGGATAACTTTATCCCGGTCCCAACCCCGGTTTTAGGATGAAATCTAGGGTGATTATTTTAAGGCAGAAAGACTCCATCAAGACGAAAGGAAAGTTGTTTGACTTCCACTGAGTCAAAGCGGTAGTTATTCGCTTCGGTGATAGGGAGTTGAATTAATTCAAAGAAGATAGAGGGGAATGATTGAAAGAGTTGATAAAAAATCGTGTCAGTTTTCATGCTTTTATTTTACAAGGTGATCGCATTTTTTATGTCCCGTTTTGTATAGCTCTAACTTGTTCAACCTCTAACTCTAAGGCGGATGCAACTTGCTCAACGCTTAACCCTAAGGCTAACAAACGAGGGACCGCCTCTAATGCTTTGTTTAGTCTGCCTTCCTCGCGACCTTCCTGACGCGCTTCCTCGCGCACATCTTGAAAATACTGAGTCTGTTTTAATTCATCTAAACTAAACATAGTTTCTATCTCCCGACGATTGAGAAGCGGTAACTTATAAACGAGAATCGTCTCTATTAATTGTAAGAGTTCTTGCGGTTTTTGGTCGGGGGTTAATTCTTCCCGCACTCTTTGGATTAATTTTCGGGTGCTATCAATCGCTTTTGCTTTAGATAGGGTGATTAATTGG